>NZ_JAATOD010000002.1:0-300000 GCF_014229645.1 Listeria swaminathanii
TCTGTCTCCAGAGTGGTCAAAGGATGTCAAGACCTGGTAAGGTTCTTCGCGTTGCTTCGAATTAAACCACATGCTCCACCGCTTGTGCGGGCCCCCGTCAATTCCTTTGAGTTTCAACCTTGCGGTCGTACTCCCCAGGCGGAGTGCTTAATGCGTTAGCTGCAGCACTAAGGGGCGGAAACCCCCTAACACTTAGCACTCATCGTTTACGGCGTGGACTACCAGGGTATCTAATCCTGTTTGCTCCCCACGCTTTCGCGCCTCAGCGTCAGTTACAGACCAGAGAGTCGCCTTCGCCACTGGTGTTCCTCCACATATCTACGCATTTCACCGCTACACGTGGAATTCCACTCTCCTCTTCTGCACTCCAGTCTTCCAGTTTCCAATGACCCTCCCCGGTTAAGCCGGGGGCTTTCACATCAGACTTAAAAGACCGCCTGCGCGCGCTTTACGCCCAATAAATCCGGACAACGCTTGCCACCTACGTATTACCGCGGCTGCTGGCACGTAGTTAGCCGTGGCTTTCTGGTTAGATACCGTCAAGGGACAAGCAGTTACTCTTATCCTTGTTCTTCTCTAACAACAGTACTTTACGATCCGAAAACCTTCTTCATACACGCGGCGTTGCTCCGTCAGACTTTCGTCCATTGCGGAAGATTCCCTACTGCTGCCTCCCGTAGGAGTCTGGGCCGTGTCTCAGTCCCAGTGTGGCCGATCACCCTCTCAGGTCGGCTATGCATCGTTGCCTTGGTAGGCCATTACCCTACCAACTAGCTAATGCACCGCGGGCCCATCTGTAAGTGATAGCCGAAACCATCTTTCAAAGGCGTGGCATGCGCCACATCTTATTATTCGGTATTAGCCCCGGTTTCCCGGAGTTATCCCCAACTTACAGGCAGGTTGCCCACGTGTTACTCACCCGTCCGCCACTAACTTTGGAAGAGCAAGCTCTTCCTCCGTTCGTTCGACTTGCATGTATTAGGCACGCCGCCAGCGTTCGTCCTGAGCCAGGATCAAACTCTCTTTAAAATATAAATTGAATTTGAATACTTATTCAACACCGTGAATAAGATTCCTTGCGTCAAATTGACTTCGCTAGCAATTAAATTACTAGTTTGTTTTGTTGAAAACAGCTTTCTGTTTTCTGCCCTGCGATTACCAGTGAGACTTTACGTCTCATTGCTTTTCGTCTTCTTCTTTGTTCAGTTTTCAAAGGTCAGTTGCTTTGTTAACGCAACTTTTAAATCTTACCATAAAGTTGAAACCGCGTCAACAACTATTTTTAAAATGTTTTTTTGATGAATTAATTTGTATCAATTCAGCTTTATCATTATATAACAGCTTTTTATTAAATACAAGCGTTTTAGATTATATTTTTAATTCTTTTTCTAAAGCTTGTATAAAATCCTGCATAATTTTTTGCTTTTCTGTTGCAAGCTCACGCGCTGCCATTGTCTTTAGCTGGTTTTGAATTAGTAATAATTTATCGTAAAAATGCTGCAATGTCGTATTTTCAGGATGGCTTGTGTTGGCAATTTCTCTGTGATGTGCTCCTCCGTAAGTGAATGTTCGTGCTATACCGATTGCACCAATTGCATCTAAACGGTCGGCATCTTGGACTATTTTTTCTTCTATTGTTATTGCTTCGATAGGGTTTTTTCCATTTTTAAATGAAACGGCTTGGATAATTCGGATGATTTTATTGATTGTGTTTGGTGGTATGGCTTCTGCTATCATCCAATTAATTATAGTTTCGGTTGCTTGTAATGGATCTTTTGTTAATTTATGGTCATTGTAATCGTGAAATAACGCGGCTAATTCGATAGAGAATAAGTCCCCACCTTCTTTTGCTTGGAGATGTTTGCTTAAATGCCATACGCGTTTAACATGTGCCCAATCGTGGCCGGTTTTTTCCTTTTCGAAATGGGACTGCATCCATTGTTCGGCTGCGGTAATAATTTCTTCTTGCTTCATTAGTGTTTAGCTCCTTTTTTGCGTTATTTTCATGTACAATAGTAGAAAATGGAAATGGGGTATTCGATGTTTGAATTTGAACATGTTTATTTAAAACGGGATAATAAGACCATTTTGTCGGATATTAATTGGGTAGTTAATGAAAAGGAAAACTGGGCTATACTTGGGCTTAATGGTTCTGGTAAAACGACACTTCTTCAGCTTTTGAATGGATATCTTTGGCCTAGTAGTGGTAATCTTCAAGTGCTTGGGCATGTTTTTGGCCAGACTTCTTTGCCGGAGTTGCGTAAATCGATTGGTTGGGTTAGCAATGCGCTTGATCATCAACTAAAAAATTATGAGCTGAGTGAACAAATTGTGCTTAGCGGGAAATTTGCAAGTATCGGTATTTATGCGAAAGTCACAACAGCGGAGATAGATCAGGCGAAAAAGCTGCTTACAGATTGTGGTGGTGCCTCGCTTATCGGAAAGCCTTATAAAATTTTATCACAAGGCGAGCGTCAAATTGTTTTAATTGCTCGGGCTTTAATGGCGAGTCCTAGGTTACTAATTTTGGATGAACCTTGTAATGGGCTTGATTTATTTGCGAAAGATCGCTTACTAGCGCGGATAAAGAAAATCGCCGAGCTACCTGATTCGCCAACAATGCTTTTTGTTACACATCATACGGAAGAAATTCTTCCCTGCTTCGATAATATCATTTTACTGCGCGACGGGGAAATAACTCATCATGGGAAAACGGAAAAACTTTTGAATGTGGATGTTCTTCGCAATTTTTATCAGAAGCCTGTGGAGTTGATTCGGATAAAAGATGGCTCCATTGCAGTCTATCCGAAGTAAGTGGTATAGTTAGAACAAGAAAATGCGTATGTAGAGGAGCGGAATATTTTGTATGAAACGATAATTGCAAAAGCAGGTGCCCGTGGTCTTCTCGGGATGGATACAAGCCTGATTTACGGTTCGTTCACTTATAAAATGGAAGGTGAGCTGCTGGATTTAACTGGGCTATGGATTTCGAATGACGATGCGCTGATTTTTTACTTAGAAAATGATGAGGTTTACTTACTCAAGAAATTCACTTATGAAAATATAGTGGCATTAGAGCAAAAAGTGAGTCTGATGGCTATGACGAAAAAGTTGATTTTGCGGCTTAAAAATAAGGAAAGCTATAGTTTGCTCGTTGCGAATGGGGAAGCGAAAGTGTTTGCAGCTCGAGTAAATGAGCGCATAGAAAAAGTGAGTCTAGGTTAAACTAGGCTCACTTTTTTAGTTATTCTTTTTCTTCAAATAAGCGTGCTACTTCGATAATTACTTCTGTTGCTTTTACCATGCTTTCTAATGCCACGTATTCGAATTTGCCGTGGAAGTTTTCTCCCCCGCCGAAAATGTTTGGTGTTGGTAGTCCTTTGTAAGAAAGTTGTGCGCCATCTGTCCCGCCGCGAATTGGGCTGATTTTTGGTTCGATATCTAGGTTTCGCATTGCGGCGCTGACGATATCTACAATTTCTTTTACTGGTTCAATTTTTTCGCGCATATTGTAGTATTGGTCGTTGAGTTTTAGTTCTACTGATCCTTCGCCATATTTTTCTTCTAGTTCTTTAGCGATTGTCGCGATATACGTTTTTCTTTCCACAAATTTCAAATGATCAAAGTCACGAATGATGTAGTAAGATTTAGCTTGTTCTACGTCACCGTTTAGGGAGATTAAATGATAGAAACCTTCGTAGCCTTCTGTGTACTCTGGGGCTTCTTCTTTTGGAATGCGTGCGTCGAATTCCATTGCCATTTTGGTCGCGTTGACCATTTTATTTTTGGCTGTTCCAGGATGAACGCTATTACCATTAAAAGTGATTTTGGCTCCAGCGGCGTTAAAACTTTCATACTCTAATTCGCCAAGTGGGCCGCCGTCCATTGTATAGGCGTATTTCGCACCAAATGCTTCTACATCAAAACGTTCTGGTCCTCGGCCGATTTCTTCATCCGGTGTGAATGCAACACGAATTTTGCCGTGTTTGATTTCGGGATGGTTGATTAAATAGTTCATTGCCACCATGATTTCGGTGATGCCCGCTTTGTCGTCAGCGCCGAGTAATGTTGTTCCGTCTGTTGTAATCAGCGTTTTTCCTTTGTAATCAGCTAGTTCTGGAAATTGTTTTGGTGAAAGTACGACATTTAAATCTTTATTTAAAATGATGTCTTTTCCGTCGTAATTTTCGTGAACTTGTGGTTGGACGTTTTTGCCTGTTAGGTCAGTAGCTGTGTCTAAATGGGCTAAAAATCCGATTACTGGAACTTCTTTTGTTGTATTGGAAGGAAGTGTTGCCATTACATAACCGAATTCGTCTACTGTTACTTCTTGCATTCCGATTTCTTTTAGTTCTGCAACGAGAATGTTTGCCAGCTCCATTTGGCCTGGGGTTGTTGGGCAAACTGTACTTTCTTCATTTGACTGTGTATCTACTTTTACATATTTTGTAAATCGTTTTAATAGTTCTTCTTTCATTCCTATCACTCCCTTAGATTGATTCTTTTTCATTATAAACTTGATTTTCGAAAATTTCTATTCCTGGCTGTTGAGCAGTGTTTGTAATTGAAGCGTTGTTCGCCAGTTTCGTGTTGTTGTTAAGGTTTTTTTATAGACTCCGAGGAAAACTGGTAATTTTAAGGTATGTATTTGATTGGAAAATACGTGGATGTATAACACGCGGCCGATTGCGATTACTTCGGCTTGGTCGTTTTTTTGTCTCGGGATATCGATATTTTCATTATAAAAAGCAGCCATCCAGCGTTCTTCTTCGCCAATTGTTTCTGGCAGAAATGGATTGTTCGCGATGATTTGGTTATAATTTTGTTCTGAAAATACGAATACATCAATAGTTAGTTCAAATGTTGCCTTGATTACTTCTGTTATCTTCGCCGCTACTTCGGTTTCTGTTTGTAAAATGGAACTTAGTACGAGGTTTCCACTTTGGATATAGGTTACTACGTTTTGGAATCCATCTTCTTCTAATGCCGCTTTTAAGTTTTTCATGTTTACTTTATTTTTCCCGGCAACGTTTACTGCTCTTAGTAAAGCGACGTAATTTCTCATCTATTTCCCTCCCAATCGTTTAACTACATTATAGCATGTGAATTACGTTATAATAGGACTATTAGTGATGGGAGGTTTTTTGATGAAATTAATTTCTTGGAATGTAAACGGGCTTCGAGCAGCTGTTAAAAAAGGCTTTTTGGAATATTTTGAAGAAGTAGATGCAGATATTTTTTGTTTGCAAGAAACGAAATTACAAGAAGGACAAATTGAACTGGATTTGCCGGCGTACAAAGATTACTGGAATTACGCGGTGAAAAAAGGTTATTCAGGTACTGCGATTTTTACAAAAGTGGAGCCGTTGTCGGTTCAATATGGTTTAGGAATTCCGGAACATGATACAGAAGGTCGTGTTATCACACTTGAATTTGAGGAATTCTTTATGGTGACAGTTTATACGCCCAATTCACAAGCGGAGTTGAAACGATTAGATTACCGGATGACATTTGAGGATGCGATTTTGGAATATCTAAAAAACTTGGATAAAACGAAACCGGTTGTGCTTTGTGGTGACTTGAATGTTGCGCACGCGGAAATCGATTTGAAAAATCCGAAGACAAATCGCAAAAATGCGGGATTCTCGGATGAGGAACGCGCGAAATTTTCTGCGTTTTTAGATGCTGGATTTATTGATAGTTTCCGTTATTTTTATCCAGATTTGACCGATGCTTATTCTTGGTGGTCTTACCGAATGAATGCGCGCGCTAGGAATACTGGTTGGCGGATTGATTATTTTGTTGTTTCGGAGCGTTTGAAAGATAAATTGGTGGATGCCAAAATTCATGCGGATGTGCTTGGTTCGGATCATTGTCCAGTTGAGCTAGAACTTAATTTATAAGATAAAAAAAGCCCCACTCAAAAGAGTGAGGTTTTTTTAATTATTTAGCTAATGCTTTTTTTGCTGAATCAGCAAGCGTGTTGAATGATGCGATATCATTAACTGCTAAATCTGCAAGCATTTTACGGTTAATATCAATACCAGCTAATTTTAAGCCGTGCATTAATTTGCTGTAAGAAAGATCTTGCATACGAGCTGCCGCATTGATACGTGCGATCCATAATCTACGGAAATCACGTTTCTTTTGACGACGATCTCTATAAGCATATTGGTAAGATTTCATTACCGCTTGGTTAGCTACTTTGAATAATAAATGTTTAGAGCCATAATACCCTTTGGCTAATTTAACTATCTTTTTACGACGTTTGCGTGTTACTGTTCCGCCTTTTACGCGTGGCATATTGTCTACCTCCTAGAATTTACAAAAATGTTGTTTCTCTTATTTCATTTTAGCGACCATTTGACGAATACGTTTGAAGTCGCCAGCTGATACCATTGCTGATTTACGCAGTTTACGTTTTTGTTTTTGGGATTTGTTAGCGAACATATGGCTAGTGAAGCCGTGTCTGCGTTTTAATTTTCCAGATCCTGTTCTCTTGAAACGTTTAGCGGAACCGCGGTGGGTTTTCATTTTTGGCATGAATATTTCCTCCTCAAAACTTTACTTTTCATGAAGTGGTGCTAGGACTAAGAACATCGAACGTCCGTCCATTTTTGGTCTTTGCTCAATTGTACAAAGGTCTTCGCACGCTTTTGCAAAACGGTCAAGCACCTTCTGACCGATTTCTTTGTGTGTAATGGCACGGCCTTTAAAACGGATAGAGCATTTTACTTTATCACCTTTTTCAAGGAATTTACGTGCATTACGTAGCTTCGTATCGAAGTCGTGTTCGTCAATCGTTGGACTTAAACGAACTTCTTTCATTACGATGACTTTTTGGTTCTTACGGGCTTCTTTATCTTTCTTCTGTTGTTCAAAACGGAATTTACCGTAGTCCATAATACGAGCTACTGGCGGTTTCGCTGTTGGAGCAACAAGCACTAGATCAAGATTAGCCTTTTCAGCAATTTGAAGCGCATCGATTTTACTCTTCACGCCTAATTGTTCACCGTCTTGGTCGATCAATCTTACTTCGCGTGCACGAATCCCATCGTTTACCAACATGTCTTTGCTAATGGTGAGCCACCTCCACTTAAATTTGTTACAACAAGATAGAAAATAGCTGTTCAAATCTGCGGCCTGCTAACTCGTTCGTTCAGAGTCCATAAAAAAACGGGCTGCTTTTCAGCAATCCCGCACATTCAAAATCGCGTAAGTAACGCGACGAAAGTTTGAATTTTTTGCCTGAAAACGTTCGTGTTAACGAGGCGAGAAGCGGGTTGCTCCTTCTTTCTTGTTTAATAACCTTACTTACTATATCATATGGGGTTTTTAGTGTCAAGGTGAATTTATTAGATTTATTATCCTCATAATCTATATATAGGATTCTTTTATAATTCCTTATATAAATCAAAATAGCTCATTGACATAAATTAAAGATTATTATAGACTTGGAATATAATTTAATAATCCTGTAATAGCCAGTCATGAAGCTACAATACTGTTTGTTTCAGGCTATTTTATTTTGTTTTATTTAAGCTTCTAAATATCAATGATTATTGGTATAAACGCATCAGCGATTATATAGAAATAAATAAAAAGGGAGATAGAGAAATGGAAAAAGGGAAGCAAAAAAAAGCAATTTATAAAAAATGGTGGTTTTGGTTAATCGTCGTAATCGCCGTGGGAGCAATTGGTTCAGCATTGGGCGGTAACGATACTGCAGGTGACGATACTAAGAACACTGAAAAAGTGGAAACTAAAAAAGTAGATAAAGCTGACGATGAGGCAAAGAAAAAAGAAGAACAAGCTGCAGCAGATAAGAAAGCTGAAGAAAAGAAAAAAGAAGAAAGCGTTCCATCAGAATATAAATCTGCTCTAAAAAAAGCAGAGCAATATTCTTCTATGATGCACATGTCAAAAGCTGGTATTTATGATCAATTAACATCAGAAGCTGGCGAAAAATTTTCTGCTGAAGCAGGAAAATATGCTACCGATAATTTAAAAGCAGATTATAATGCAAATGCATTAGCAAAAGCAGAAGATTATCAAAAATCTATGGCAATGGCTCCAGAAGCTATCCGTGATCAATTAACATCTTCAGCTGGCGAAAAATTCACTGCAGAAGAAGCGGATTATGCAATTCAAAACTTAAGCAAATAATCCTCTTTATGGACTATAAAGAAGCTACTCTCTATTTTCAATCATAGAGTAGCTTCTTTTATTTTGGAGAAAAGGAATAAACGTATCTTTTCACTACAAACTTGCTAAGAAATCATCCACATACACTTTCGCATTCTCCACGATTTCTTCATCTGTCACTTCAAAAGAACTACCGAATATAGTGTGCGCCCCTCTGTAGTCTGCTTTTATATGATTGATTGTTGCTCGGAATGGCGTCAGTAGCGTTTCGAGTGAATATCCGATTGGCGCGTTTTCTTGATAATTATATTGTTTATCACCAATCGAGATTGCTAGGGCTAACTTTTTATCCGCCATCTTGTCCCCTTTTGAGCCATATGCCCAGCCGTGCGAAAAAACATCATCGAACCATTTTTTAAGTAGTGGTGGATAGCTGTACCAATAAAATGGAAATTGGATAATGACTTTGTCGTAGTTTTGCAATTGTTGTTGTTCAAAGGCTACATCAATATCCCAGTTCGGGTACGCTTGGTATAATTCGTGAATTTGCACATCTGCTGTATTTTTTAAAAGGGTTTCTTTCCATACTTTATTGACTCTTGAATTTTCGATATTTGGGTGGGCGATGATTACTAATGTTTTCATTCGATTACTCCTTTTTTCTATTGTTATTATTTATCGTAATGGAGTTTTTGGAGAAAGTAAATACACACTCGAAAGTGGCTTAGTTACTTGTAAGTAAGTGTCTAGTAGTGTTATTATTTGCAAGTAATGGAATGGAGGATGGGAACAGATGAAGGTATATAATTTAGGTGTAGAAGCCACGCTAGATATTATGGGCGGGAAATGGAAGCCTTTAATTATTTGTTTTCTTGCTCAAGGAACTAAGCGAACTGGAGAGCTCCAACGATGTATTCCGAAAATATCGCAGAAGGTTCTGATTCAGCAATTAAGGGAGTTAGAGCAGGATGGGATTGTTGATCGTACGGTGTTTAATGAGCTCCCGCCTAAAGTGGAGTATAGTATAACGGCGTATGGGCTTACTTTAAATGCGGTGATTGATACAATGTGTCAGTGGGGTAAGGAGAATATTTTGGTTAGGCAACGTGACGGAGAAGCTGTGGAGTTGATTGAGAAAGAGTATGAGCTTGGCGCTAAATGATAAACATTTTTTGGCAAAACAAAGACGTCTAAAATATTTTAGGCGTCTTTTTATAATAATATAAGCCTACTTTCTTTAACAATGGTCGGCATAATAGAAATACGAGGAATCCAGCTACGCCTCCAGAAAAGTTCAATATTACATCGTCAATATCTACAAATTTAAATGGTGATTGGTAGATGAGATCTTGTATTAATTGTGCGCTTTCGATTCCAACAGTTGCGAATATACTTATAGCGAAAACACTTTTCCACGTCATTTTTGGGTAACATAATGGTAAAAGCATTCCAAGCGGAACAAATAGGATAAAATTGGCTACTATTTGGAACGTAGCGTAACCTCTCCCAGGCATGAACATTTCTCTTATTGAATTGAATGGTATTAGATTCATATAAGAGTCTGTTACATATATTTTTGTATCTTCTATTAATGGAGCATCTAACATAAGTGGAAAAATCGTAAATTTGATGACTCCGCAAACGTATACATATAAGCATGTTTTGAAGATAATCATTTCTAATTTCTCACGTCTTTTCAACCATCTTAGTAAGAAAAAGACGATATATACAAGTAAAGCGATTGTCATTACTAATCCTGAAAATCTAAGCATGTGTATTCTCCTAATTCTTAGTTGTTAATAGTTCATAGCTCTATTATGAATGTTTTTTTACACGAAGATCAAATACAATAAGCAATAAGACCAAGCACAGAACACTAGCCATCCACCATACACTTGAAATAATACTAAGAGCAAACAATGTACTTGCTGTTATTACTAAGATAGTTAAAATAGTAAAAAAGAGGCCTTTTTTCAACTTTTCTCCCTCCCCTATATTCTAGTTTCATAGTAACATGATAATTTAATGTATAACCAAAAAGGAGCGTTTTTTATCACAAATGGCTGAAAACAAGCTTATTGCGAGTTTTTCTTATACAAAATATTCGTTAATTGCTGCTTCTAGCATAAAAAATAACACCATTTCGGTAATTATTTATTATATTATGCACCCCTATTTTTTATTGTCACAAAAAGTATTTATTCATTCTATTTAAAATAGCATTTTTACAATTAAATCCAAAGGTTTGTTTGATTTTTTAACATTTATTTAAAACAGCTAGTGTATAAGATAGTATTTTTATTCAATAACAGCTGATTAGATTTTTATTTTAAATTACCCCAAAACAAAAACCCTTGATTTCTCAAGGGTTTCAGCCGTTAAATGATTAACGAATTTCTTTAATACGAGCCGCTTTACCACGTAGGTTACGTAGGTAGTAAAGTTTCGCACGACGTACTTTACCACGACGGATAACTTCTAATTTTGCGATACGTGGAGTATGTACTGGGAAAGTACGTTCCACGCCAACACTGTTAGAAATTTTACGAACAGTGAAAGTTTCGCTGATTCCAGCTCCGCGACGTTTGATTACAACGCCTTCGAATAATTGGATACGTTCGCGAGTACCTTCGACTACTTTCGCATGTACACGTACAGTATCACCCGGACGGAAATTTGGAACATCTGGGTTTAGTTGACTTTTTGTGATTTCATCAATCAGTTTGTTCATGTTTTTCTCTCCTTCCAACAAACATTCATTCATATTAATAATGAAGCGGAATATCGTTATCAGA
Source organism: Listeria swaminathanii (assembly GCF_014229645.1). Lineage (GTDB taxonomy): Bacteria > Bacillota > Bacilli > Lactobacillales > Listeriaceae > Listeria > Listeria swaminathanii. The sequence continues at coordinate 10,941 of NZ_JAATOD010000002.1, forward strand.
CTGGTCTCTCCAGTCACCTTATTTAGGTTACCATAAACTAGTTTGGCTGTAAAGTTTTTTTCTTACTTTTTCTTTGATAAAAAAGCTTGACCTTGGAGTATGGTTTAATGTTACCTTTAGTATATCAAATGGAGGTGTCGGATATGGAACAGTGGACGGTGAAAGAAATGGCTGCCTATGTGGGGATTCGGGCGGATACGTTACGTTATTATGAAAAAAACAAGATAATTGTACCTAATCGGCTGGAAAACGGGTATCGTGTTTATAACGCAGAACACCTATTAGAATTAAAGTTTATTTTGGTAATGAAGTATGCTCGGTTTTCCCTTGCTGAAATAAAATTGATGATGGAATGGTTAAGAAGTGAGCCTTCTGTCGCTTGTAATACGTCCTCGAAAGAATTACTTGCGCTCAAAGCAGCGGAAATTAAACAGACGATTGCGCACTATACGAAAATTGCCAAGCTTTTAGAAGAATTGCCGCAAATTGATGAGGTTCAAGATTACTCCACTGTCCAAAAAGATGTGAACACTTTTGTTGAACATATTTTCACTGACATTAGAAAGGACGGCTTCTAATGGCGAAAATTGTGGCGATTATTGGTGATCCGCGTGAAAAAGGAACGTCTAGAGATATGTTTCAGAAATATTTAGCTTTTTTTCAAGTGCATCCAACTATCGAAGTGAAGACATATGATGTGCGCGAGTTAGCGTTTGATCCTAATTTGCCTGAGGGTTATCGCACGGAGCAAACTGCTGAAATGATCGCGCTCAAACAAGACGTTCGTTCAGCTGATTTATTGCTGTTTTCCTATCCGGTTTGGTGGTTTAATGTTCCCGCTGTGCTGAAAGGTGTGATTGACCATTTGTTTTGGCGCGGTGAGAGTTATAGTTTTAAAGATAAAAAGTATTTCTTTACGGGACCTTGGCGAAAAAAACGGGCGCGGCTAATTTATACGATTGGCGGCATGGAGTTACAACATCGGCTGTTTGCTCGCCCTGCCTTGACTGCCTTGCGCTATCCGCTATGGATGAGCGGCGTTCTTTCTGTAAAAGCGACTGCGATTGATCGGCTGGACCTGTCTATTCGTAAATCGGATGACTACTATACTAATAAAATTACTCGTGCAGCTAAAAAAGATGTTCGTTTCTTATTAAAAAAGTGATTTAGAAAGAAGGTTTTTTGATGAAAATTACTGCCAAACATCAATATTGGCAAATAACGACATTACCGCACCTTTTTCCGGTAAATTGTTATTTAGTTTTGGAGAATGATGGTTTAACTTTGATTGATACAGGGATTTTAGCTCATGCGAAGGGAATTATTTCCCAGATTAACAAATTAAAATTGCCTTTAAAGCGGATTTTATTGACGCATGCACACGGGGATCATATTGGCGGTTTAGCTGCGGTGAAGGAAGCTTTTCCGAAGGCACTTGTGATGATTGGAAGTAGAGAAAAGTTGCTTGTGGAGACGAAAGAAATTTATGCTTTTGAAACGCAGAAACCGTTAAAAGGTAGTTATCCGGATGCGCTGCCAGTGAAAATAGATCACATTTTAAAAGACGGTGATATGGTTGGATCCTTGTTAATTATTGATACGCCCGGCCATACGCCTGGTTCGATTTCCTTTTTTGATGAGCGTAATGGGCATTTGTTTGTTGGAGATTTATTTCAAACGCGTGGTGGAGCGGCTATTTGCGGGGAGAAACGGTTATTGTTCCCTTTTCCGGCGATGGGCTCTTGGGATCTTTCGACGAGTATTCTTTCAGCGGAAAATTTGCAGCTGTTTGATGTGACGGAAATTGCTTGTGGGCACGGGCCAGTGAAATCAATGGCTGATTTTGACTTAACGAATGTGCTGCAGCGTGTAAATAAACAAATGGTGAATAAAAAAGACTAGAAAACCAGGTGCTGGCTTTCTAGTCTTTTTTTAGAATCTCGTAATTTTAATGTTGACGGCTGTTCCGTATGCTAGTTGATATACGAGACCATCGACGAATTGCTCAGTGAACGAACAATGAATTAAGCCATTTCCACCGGCATCTAAAGCTTTCTTTTGTAATTCTTGGAGTAGATTTTCAAAACCTACTGTTTCTAAGTATGCTTCTGGGTCGCTTTTGATTCTTGGGCGGACGCTTTTGGCGAATACAACGGTTAGGATGTCATGATTTACATTAATTGGTCCGGTAGAGACCTGAACATCTTGCCACTTTTGTCCAATTCGTTTTTGGTCGTTTTCTTCTTGCACATAGGCTTCTCGTTCTTTTTGACGTTCGGATTTTTTGGATTCTTTTTCATCTGGAGTTCCGAAAATTGCCATTTAAAATCACGTCCTTTTTTTATTTACTGTCGGACCATTCTTTGAGCCAAGTTTTTTGCTTGTCTGTTAAGGGATAGTTTTTAAGTAAATCTGGGCGGCGTTCGTAGGTTCTTTTGAGCGATTCTTTGTCGCGCCATTCTTCTATCCAAGCGTGATTTCCGCTGAGTAAAATATCCGGCACTTTCATTCCTCGAAAATCAGCTGGTCGTGTGTAGTGCGGATGCTCAAGCAGACCTGTCGAGAAGGAATCTGTTACAGCGGAGTCTTTATTACCAAGTACGCCTGGTAAAAGACGGATAACGCTGTCCATCACGATCATTGCACCAATTTCTCCACCAGTTAAAATGTAATCGCCAATCGAAACTTCATCGGTAACAAGGTGTTCACGAATTCGCTCATCGTAACCTTCGTAATGGCCACAAATGAAGACAAGATGCTCTTCTTCGGCGAATTCTTCTGCCATTTTTTGATCGAAGCGTTTGCCGGCTGGGTCCATTAAGATAACTCTCGGCTTTGTTTCTGGCTGTTTTTCTTTGACAGCTTGAACAGCATCAAATATCGGCTGGGCTTTAAGCAACATGCCTGCGCCACCGCCGTATGGATAGTCATCGACAATATGATGCTTTCCTTCTGCATATTCCCTGAAATCCGTCACTTCAACCGCGACACGCTCGTTTTCGATTGCTTTTTTAATAATTGAATTCCCGGTCACTCCCGAAAACATATCTGGGAAAATGGATAGAATATCAATTTTCATTAATCTAGCAGTCCTTCCATTACTTCGATGGTAATTTTTTTGTCGTTAGTATTAATTTCTTTCACTACATCGGCAATATAAGGAATCAGTTTTTCTTTTTTGTCTGCGCCTTTTACGACCCAAACGTCATTTGCGCCTGGTGTTAGAATTTCGGTGATTTCACCAAGTTCTTCGCCGTCTGTTGTTACAACGGTGCAGCCAATGATTTCATGAAAGTAAAATTCGTTATCTTCTAAATCAGTTTGTTGCGCTTCTTTGATTTTAAGTACGCCTTCTTTCATACGTTCCACTTGATGAATTCCTGTGAATCCTTCAAACATAAGTAAATCAAAGTTTTTATGTTTACGGTGTGAGCGAATGATTAGTTTTTCTGGCTTCTTGCTATTTTTTTCGAATAAGTACACGGTATTTCCTACTTGGAACCGCTCTTCTGGGAAATCGGTCGTCGCGATAACACGAATTTCACCGATTAAGCCATGGGTATTAACAATTTTTCCTACATTATACATTTTCTCCATAAGTCACCTCTAGCGTATTTCTACTATGATTCCATCTTTGACAACAATTGTTTTATCAAAAATGGATTTATCCCACTTGTCTCCTACTTGTACATCAATAATTGTTTCCATTTCTCGTTCGCGAATTTCACTGCCAAGTTCGAGGACTTCTAATTGTTCCATTTGAAACTGGATTAGTTTTTTCTTTTCTCGGCGAATTTCGAGTTCATGGGTAAAGTAATCTGCCACTCGCTCTGGTTGAAATTTGCTTTTTCGTTCCATTTTCTTTTGTTCGAAATGTAACTGATCGCACTCTTTTTCAATTTGTCGTTTTTGTTCGGTATAATACTCGATTAATTCTTGTTTACTGGCTTCGGTTAGAATTTGTTTGACGACAACTTTTTGGATGATTTCCACTGGACACCTCCACTAGCGATTATGTCCCTATTTTACCATAGTTTTTTTGGATTCATCTACTAATGCCTGGAATAATTGTTCACTTTCTGGATCTGTTTGGAACATTAATTCGGGATGCCACTGAACCCCAAGATACCAACTTGGCAAATTGTCCCCTTCTACTGCTTCAATCATTCCATCGGCAGTACGTGCTGTTACTTTGAAACTCGGTGCTAATTTTTTGATAAATTGGTGATGCAGCGAGTTGACTAATTTTTTATTTGGATGGTGTTTTGCGAGTTCGCTCGATGGTTCGATGTCGATTGTATGGGAGCCCAGTTGTTCATCGACACGCTGTAAATGTTGTAATGCTTTCGTTTCGACTTGGCTAATATCTTGGTATAGTGAGCCGCCTAGTGCAACATTCACAAGCTGCATACCACGACAAATTGCGAAAATCGGTTTTCCAGCATCTAAGGCTGCTCGAACTAAGGCGATTTCATAGCTATCACGTGGCGGGAAATAAGCGCCGATTTCTTGGGATGGTTCTTCTAAATAAAATTGTGGTGTAATATCTTGTCCGCCGGTTAAAAGCAAGCCATCTACGAGAGAAATTGCTTGAACGGCAACAGATGGGTCATCTATTGGTAAAGCGATAGGAAATCCGCCAACTTTTTGAATCGCATCTACATATCGCTGTTGCGTATAGGTTACACGGTGTCCGTAAAATACGTCCACTCCTTTTACTAATCTGTTTCCTGTAATTCCAATAACTGGCTTCATCACAATTCCTCCATTTCTATTCTATTTTACAACATTTAGTGAGGTAATTGCTTCTCTGATGATTGTTAAAAAAAGTTATAAAAAAACTCGCCAAATTGACGAGTTTTTGTTATTCGATAATTTCAAGACGAATCTTCTTATCGTTTTTGGAGCCAACTGCGTAGACAAGAGTACGAATCGCTTTCGCAATACGACCTTGCTTACCAATCACGCGTCCCATGTCTTCTTTACTGACAGACAATTTGTAGGTTAACGATGTATCCGTTTCTTCCGGCGTGATAACAACGTCTTCCGGGTGGTCAACAAGGGGTTTCACGATTGAGAGAATGAGTTCTTCCATTCGCGCCGAGACCTCCTTATTTACCTAATTTTTGGTTATGGAATTTTTCCATGATACCTTCGCGGCTAAGAAGATTGCGAACTGTATCAGATGGTTTCGCACCATTATGCATCCATTTCAAAGTTGCTTCTTCGTCGATTTTCACTTCAACCGGATCAAGTAATGGATTATAAGTACCAATAGTTTCGATTGAACGGCCATCACGTGGGAAACGAGAATCAGCGACTACAATACGGTAGAAAGGTTTCTTTTTAGAACCAATACGTTTTAAACGAATTTTAACTGCCATAGTTTAATTACACCTCCATAAAGTCTTACACAAGTATATATATTACCAGTAAAGGATTTGTTTGTAAAGTGTTTTTTCTTTACAGAGGATATTTTTTTCTTTTTATTTAACGGTTTCGGCTTCAACGCTTAGTTTTCCTTGTTTTAACAGGTGATAATAGCGCACATATCCGGAAATATTATGCTCTACATCATCAATTCTGACGCGGAAAGACTGGTGGCGAATGAAGAAACTGCCGTCTATTCGCGCTGGATTTTTGTAGTAGATTGCAAGCTCTGGATAAAAATAGCCATTTAATTGGTAGATGGCTCGTTTAGTGATTGTTTTTTCCAGTTCAGCTAGCGGGTAATCACGAAGTAGTTCTTGCAAGCCTTCTGTTTCCATCCGTAGCGACATCTCTTTTGTAGCGACAGTAAGCTCTAAAAAGGTTGGAAAAGTGGTTTCGCGCTCGTAAATAAATGGTAGGTTGTCGAAAGCATTTTTCAGTCCGAATTCGTAGTAAGCTTCGTCCGGAACGTATTTTGTGATTTCATTGGCGCAGTAGCTCAGCCAGTGATCATGATTTTGCCAGTAGTCATCGCGAATAAAATGGTCGAAGGATTTTGCTGCTGCATCCAGCCATTTGGAATCACGATCGATTTCATATAAACGCAGCAAGCCAAACACAGCTTCCCCGTCGTAATAAATAATCCGGAAAATATCTTTTACTTCTAAAGAGGGATATTCCAACACATGCGTGAACTTCCCGTCTTCTTCTTGTAAGGAAAGAATCGCATTCGCAATTTTCCGAGATAATGGCAAATAGGTTTTAGTTCCAGTGATTTTCATATATTTCGTTAAGGCAAGCAATGTCGCCGCTGAACCACCTAATTTAACTTCACGCAACTCTGGTTCAATTAGAAAAGCTAAGTCCTCTTTTTCATAAATAAAGTTCTGCTCTAAATAAGTTAAAGCGTTTGTAGCTGCTTCTAAAATCGTTTTATCCCCTGTTATTTCGTATGCTTCTAACATCGAATAAGTTGTACTTGCGTGGCGCAAACTATTATAGTGTTTAATTTTTTTATCAAAGCAAGCAAACCAGCCGTAGTTGAATTCGCCCGTTTGATTTACTTGGCTCGCTAAATAATTCCCAGCGTTTCTAACTAGTTCAAAAACTGCATCTGGCGTTAATTGTTCCGTATTTCTGCGACCGTGTTCCAATTCGCTTGTTTCTAACTCATGAATTTTCTTACCGTCGAAAAACCATCCTACTGTATTGAAAGTAACAATAGTGGAATCCACGGTTAAGTTTAATTGAGCTTGGTTCTTACCTGTTTGAATTAAATATCTATTCATATTTTCAACGTTGATAGCCAACCCTTCATCTGCTGGTAAAAGGATAGCGTTCGCATTAATTTCCTGTTCCATTAAAGCCATTTTGAAATTTTCATTTAAGGCAATGCCTCTTCTATAATAATTTTTCTTTGTTTTTAAAGCTGTTTTATTCCATTCTCCTAAATTTTCCAGTTGGTAATTCACTGCAACATCAATTTTAAAGGAAATTGCTTCTTCGGTTTGATTTTTCAGTGCACTTTTTTTCATTTCATTGATTAAATTTGCTAGGCAAAGATAGCTAAAGTTTATTACTGTAGCTCGTTTATTTTTATATCCGATGGTTAGAAAACCGTGCCATTTCCCGTTGTAAGTGGCGTGCTCTTCTGCTTCTGTCAATTGATCGATAATTTTATTTTCAAGTTCATCTAATATACCTCTCCAAGGCATATGTACCACTCCTTTTTATAATTTCCCTGCCGCTAAAAATTACTTAGCAGCAGGGAATCGATGTTTTATGGCTCTATTTACGGAAAAGACGTAGTAAAAACGCGCCTGCTAGTGAGAATAGTCCAAGTCCAACCCATGGAAGACTACTGTTTGTATCTCCAGTTGATGGGAGATCACTTGCTGAGATGGAAGTAGTTCCATCAGCACTATAACCTGAGGAAAGCATTGTTCCTGAACCGGTCGAATTCATACTCGAAACGGTTACGCTAGTTCCCCCGTTAGAAGTCCCAGTAGTTCCGCCTCCATTGGTGGAAGGATTTGTTCCTCCGTCAGCATCGGCATCGGCGTCAGCATCAGCATCGGCATCAGCGTCCGCATCGGCGTCAGCATCGGCATCAGCATCAGCATCGGCATCAGAGTCTACTAAAGGTAGAACTGTTACGGATACGTCATCACTTGTTTTTACTTCATCGCCGTATTTAGCTGTTACTTGAAGATGAATAACATCTCCAGCTTTCAAATTATAATTAGGGATATTGATTGTATAGGTTCCATCTGCATGGATTAACACATTTCCAATTACAGTACCGTCTGGAAGAGTCAAGTTAATATAGAAAACTGTTCCAGCTGGAGCATCAGATTGCAATGATTTAAGAAGGGCATTGATGTTCATGTTTTTATAAATTGAGGAACCTGAAATTGTTTTAGTTCCTTCGTATATTGGATTTACAGTTGGTTTTTCAACTAGGAAATCTCTCCAGTCAATGTCTACGTCGGCATCGGCGTCAGCATCAGCGTCGGCATCGGCATCCGCATCAGCGTCAGCATCGGCATCGGCGTCAGCATCAGCGTCGGCATCCGCATCAGCGTCGGCATCCGCATCGGCATCCGCGTCAGCATCAGCGTCGGCATCGGCATCCGCATCGGCATCAGCATCAGCGTCGGCATCGGCGTCAGCATCAGCGTCAGCATCGGCATCCGCATCAGCGTCGGCATCCGCATCGGCATCCGCGTCGGCATCCGCATCAGCATCCGCATCAGCGTCGGCATCCGCATCCGCATCGGCGTCCGCATCGGCGTCGGCATCGGCATCGGCATCAGCATCCGCATCGGCGTCCGCATCAGCGTCCGCATCAGCGTCGGCATCGGCGTCAGCATCAGCGTCAGCATCCGCATCAGCGTCGGCATCAGCATCAGCGTCAGCATCGGCATCCGCATCCGCATCCGCATCCGCATCAGCGTCGGCATCCGCATCAGCGTCGGCATCCGCATCAGCGTCGGCATCCCCATCGGCATCGGCGTCGGCATCGGCATCGGCGTCAGCGTCAGCATCGGCATCAGCGTCGGCATCAGCGTCGGCATCGGCGTCGGCATCGGCATCGGCGTCAGCATCAGCGTCGGCATCCGCATCGGCATCCGCATCAGCATCGGCATCCGCATCGGCATCCGCATCAGCATCGGCATCCGCATCAGCATCGGCATCGGCATCCGCATCGGCATCGGCGTCAGCATCTGCATCTGCATCCGCATCAGCATCGGCGTCAGCATCAGCGTCGGCATCGGCGTCAGCATCAGCGTCAGCATCCGCATCAGCGTCGGCATCAGCATCCGCATCGGCGTCAGCATCGGCATCAGCGTCAGCATCCGCATCCGCATCCGCATCGGCGTCCGCATCAGCGTCGGCATCAGCGTCGGCATCGGCGTCCGCATCAGCATCAGCATCAGCGTCGGCATCGGCATCAGCATCAGCGTCGGCATCAGCGTCGGCATCGGCGTCAGCGTCGGCGTCAGCATCCGCATCGGCATCGGCGTCAGCATCGGCATCAGCGTCAGCATCCGCATCAGCGTCTGCATCAGCGTCGGCATCTGCATCCGCATCCGCATCGGCGTCAGCATCAGCGTCGGCATCGGCGTCAGCATCAGCGTCAGCATCCGCATCAGCATCCGCATCCCCAACATCCGTAGTTATAAACCCACGAGCCGCATTACTATTCAGCAAATCAATATCCAAAAGCCCATCACCAGTTCTAGCAGCAAAATCCAATTTCCCGTCATTTGCACTAGGTAGTGCCGTAACGCCAAGAGCTAGTAAATCAATCGTCAAAGTGAAAGTAGATACACTACTAACCCCAACACCAAGTAAATGATTTACTTTGGCGCCAATCGCATTTTTACTAGGATCAATAAAGAAATTAGTGGAATTACTACCATTAACTGTCCCTTGATTAAATAACCCGATATTTCCAATTCCTAGATAAGCAATTTTGTAATCAATTTTTGTATTTGCTCTTATATTTGGATTACTCAAAATAGAAGAAAGCTCGCTAGGTAACTCAAAATACGGATAGTACGTAGACGCCGCACTAGCGCTGAGCAATTGATTCCCAGAAAGAGTAATTACTAATTTCCCATTTGAATACTGTGTATTCAAATTAGAATTACCTAACAAATCAATCGTCGCTGCATCCGCTTGAATACCACTTAGGGCAAATTTGTGATTAAAAGAATCGTAATTCACAGTGACAGGCGCTACCATCATTGTTGTGGTTGTAATAAGAGCCGCAATTAATTTTGCTTTTTGCGCTCGCTTTTGGTCTAATCTACGTCTGTAATCTACACGCTGTTTTTTCATCATTTTTCCCCCTTAAAAATCAATCGTTCTTGATTTTGAAAAATAACTGAAAACAGAATAAAGGTATTTAATTATGTTTTATTAATAAGCTAACTATTAAGTATCCCCTGAACCTTTATCCAATATCAGATTCAAATCATTTTATCAACATGCCCCTCCTTTCTTTTTCGAACCTACCACTAGTTGTTATAACCCGTTAGATAACTTTACTATATAGTATATTTTTAAAAATTAAAGTAAAAAGTACTAGAACAAAAAAATACTTCAATTCAAACGCATTAGTCTAAAAGTTACACAAATATGCGCATTTATAGCTTATATTTAAACTTTAGCACTGTTTCGCACGAGGTAAAAAGACCTATCAAAACCAACTTTACATGAATTGTCTTTCAATTGTATACAAATCTTTTTAAAATGGTTCTTCACTTCCGATTCTATTTGTACGCAAAAAAAATAGCCCTTTTTCAAGGGCTTCATTTTTTTAATAAAGATATGCTTTTTTCAGTTGTTCTTTTTTGTCGTCTGTCAGTCCGAGTTTTTCTTTTAAGAAGTTATCCATCGAGCCATATTTAGCATCAATTTCATCGAAGGCTGCATTGATATAAGATTCACGCACTTCCATTACTGCAGTCATTCCGGCAATGACTTTTTTATTATCGGTTTTTGCTGCAACGGCTTCAATTGCTTTTTTATTGTCCGCGGCGCGATATTTATTGGATAACATATAATCGTCAATAACGGTATTTTTATCCACACCTAGTGCCGAGAGAACTAAAGCCGTACCAAATCCAGCCCGGTCTTTTCCAGCTGTACAGTGCCACAAAACGGAGCCATCTTGGTTTGCTAGTAGTATATCGAAAAATTCTTTATAGGCTTGGATGGATGTTTCATCGGTAATAAAACTTTTATTGGCATTGATGAGAAATGTTTCTGGATTATCCATTTTGGCTAGGCTTGCAGTTAAATCTTGCACGCTTGTGGATGCGCCGTTATCTTTCATGACAGAATCGTGTGTATAGGTAACGTCTGTGAGTTTTGGATCTGGTTTGGCCGTTACTTCTGAATTCGTTCGAAAATCAACTATTTGTGAAAGATCGTATGTATTTACGAGTTTCTTTTTATCGGAATCACTTAAATTAGCGAGTTCGGCACTTCGAATGAGTTTATGGGGTTTAATGGTTAGCCCATCAGTTGTTTTATAACCGCCTAAGTCACGGACATTTACGGCACCTTCTAATTTGATTTGACTACCTGGTTTTAAGGTTGTTTTTTCGGTTTTCACATTTGCTTCTGCTTTTTCTTCTGAGGGCGCTCCGCATCCCCCTAATAGTAATGTTGCGCTTAATACCCCTGCTCCTGTTACTTTTACCCAATTTTTCATTCTTTCTCCTCCTTTTGTAAGCTTAATTGTCATTATAGCAATGCAATTTATTGGTTGAATGAAGGGTTTGTAAAGAAATGATTTTTAGGGTGTTAAGGTATAAAAAAAGCCAAAACCTGGAATGGGTTTTGGCTTTTTGAATTAAAATGGCATTTTGAAATTGCCGAATGGATTTTTTCCTTTTTTGCCTTTTCCTCCACCAGTCATTTGCTTCATCATTTTTTTCATTTCAGCAAATTGTTTTAGAAGGCGATTGATTTCTTGAACTGGACGTCCGCTACCACGAGCAATCCGTTTTCTTCTGCTAGCATTGATGATATCTGGATTATCTTTTTCGTTTTTAGTCATTGATTTGATAATCGCTTCAATGTGACCAAGTTGTTTATCATCTACATTCATGTTGTCGAGGCCTTTCATTTTGTTTGCCCCGGGCATCATTTTAAGTAGTTCATCTAGTGGGCCCATTTGTTTTACTTGTTGTAGTTGGTCCAAGAAGTCATCTAGCGTCATGCTATTGTCTTTCATTTTTTGTTCCATGGCTTTCATTTTTTCTGTGTCTACATCGGTTTGTGCTTTTTCAATAAGTGAAAGCACGTCGCCCATGCCGAGAATTCTTGAAGCCATACGGTCGGGATGGAAGGTTTCGAGTGCTTCCATTTTTTCACCAGTGGCGATAAATTTAATTGGTTTTCCAGTGACAGAACGAATCGAAAGTGCGGCACCACCACGTGTATCACCATCTAGTTTTGTTAATACGACTCCAGTAATTTCTAATTGTTCGTTGAAGCTTTGCGCCACGTTGACTGCGTCTTGCCCGGTCATCGAATCGACTACAAGCAAAATTTCGGTTGGTTTGGCGATTTCTTTGACTTGTTTTAGCTCGTCCATTAACGTTTCATCGATGTGCAAACGGCCGGCTGTATCGATAATGACATAATCTAAATGTTCTTCTTTGGCTTTTTCGATTGCTTGTTTAGCAATTTCTACTGGGCTTACTTGATCACCTAGCGAAAATACCGGCATATCTAGTTGCTTGCCAAGCGTTTCTAATTGTTTGATTGCGGCTGGACGATAAATATCCGCTGCAACTAGTAAAGGTTTACGGTTATATTTTTTGCGTAATAAATTAGCAAGTTTTCCGGAAGTGGTTGTTTTACCAGCCCCTTGCAAACCTACCATCATGATAACGGTTGGCGGACGGTCCGCTGTTCCGATTTTGCTTTCTTCGCCGCCCATTAGGCTTGTTAATTCTTCTTGAACTATTTTGATGACTTGTTGGCCGGGTGTTAGACTTTTCATTACATCCGAGCCGACAGCACGTTCGCTTACTGTTTTAATAAATTGTTTAACGACTTTAAAGTTAACATCGGCTTCTAGTAGAGCAAGACGCACTTCACGCATCATTTCTTTTACGTCAGCTTCGTTTACTTTCCCTTTGCCGCGAATTTTGTTCATTGTTTCTTGGAGTCTTCCAGCTAGTCCTTCAAATGCCATGATTCTGGCCTCCTAATCGATATTTTTAAGCTGTTCGAGCGTCTCTTTCACTTGCTCGTCCAGAAAATTCTTCTTGGTTAATTGTGTTTCTAATTGACTAAAGAGTTTTTCTCGTTGTTGATATTTTTTTAGCATCCCTAGTTTTTCTTCGTATTTTTCTAGGCTTTCTTCGGTTCTTTTAATATTATCATAAATGGCTTGTCTGCTCACTTCAAATTCTTCGGCAATTTCGCCTAGTGAGTAATCATCCAGGTAATAAAAAGAAACATAGGCTTTTTGTTTTGTTGTTAATAATTCTTGGTAAAAATCAAATAATAAATTCATCCGGTTTGTCTTCTCAAACAAGGCGTTTCACCTCTCTCCTTTTAAAGGATACGGGGAAATCGCGGGAATGTCAAGGAAGGTTAAACAAAAGAGAAAAAAGCCGGAATGACAAGCATCATTCGGCTTTCTCTGATTATTTTTCGTTGTCTACCATATCAGCAAATAAGCCATAAACATATTCATTTGCATCAAAGGCTTGCAGGTCATCCATTTGTTCCCCAAGACCGACGAATTTCACTGGAATGTCCAGTTCGTTACGGATGGCGATGACAATACCACCTTTGGCAGTTCCGTCTAGTTTTGTAAGGATAATTCCAGTTACGTCTGTTGTTTCTTTAAATTGTTTCGCTTGAACGAAGGCGTTTTGACCAGTGGTTGCATCAAGTACTAGTAAAACTTCGTGTGGCGCATTAGGAAGTTCGCGTGTAATGACACGTTTTACTTTTTCTAGTTCGTTCATTAGATTGACTTTATTTTGTAAACGGCCGGCTGTGTCGCAAAGTAAAATGTCTGCTTTGCGTGCTTTTGCGGCTTGAACGGCATCAAACATTACAGCGGCAGGGTCACTTCCCTCGGCTTGCTTAATGACATCAACGCCAGTGCGCTCGCCCCATACTTCTAATTGATCAATCGCACCAGCTCGGAACGTATCTCCGGCTGCTAACATAACTTTTTTGCCTTCTTGTTTAAAGCGATGGGCCATTTTTCCGATGGAGGTTGTTTTACCAACCCCGTTCACACCAACAAATAAAATAACAGTAAGTCCATCTTCTTCAATATGAAGCGCTTCATCTTCTTTTTCGTCGCCTTGGTAAATCTCGACTAATTTTTCGACAATCACTTCTTGGACATCTTTTGGATCGCTAATATTTCTAAGTTGCACTTCACGGCGCAGCGTATCAACTAGCTCCATTACTGTTTCAAAACCAACGTCTGCCCCGATAAGAATTTCTTCTAGTTCTTCAAAGAAATCTTCATCTACTTTACGATAACGAGCAACCATTTCGTTGATTTTCCCGGAAAAGTTGCCGCGTGTTTTGGATAAGCCATCTTTAAATTTTCCAGAAACAGAATCAGTTTGCTGGGTAATTTTATCTTTTAATTTTTTAAAAAAGGTCATTTTGTCTACTCCTTTTATTTAATGAGTTCGGCTGTTTCTTCTAAGCGAACCGATACTAGTTTGGAGACGCCGGACTCTTGCATGGTGACACCGTATAGCACGTCGGCTTCTTCCATTGTTCCTTTACGGTGCGTAATAACGATAAACTGGGTGCCAGACTCGAATTGTTTCAAGTAACGGCTAAAGCGCGTAACGTTGGCTTCATCTAGTGCTGCTTCTACCTCATCCAAAATACAGAACGGTACTGGACGAACTCGAATGATAGCAAATAGTAAAGCAATCGCAGTTAATGCGCGCTCCCCGCCGGAACGAAGCGATAAGTTTTGCAGTTTTTTGCCTGGAGGTTGAACGACGATATCAATCCCGGTAGTCAATAGATTTTCCGGATCGATTAAAACAAGTTCCGCACTTCCGCCACCAAATAATTCTGGGAAAACGATCGCAAATTGAGTTTTAATGGCTTCAAAACTTTCGCTGAAACGGATTTTCATTTCTTCGTCCATTTCGTCCATGACTTTAAAGAGGGTTTCTTTTGCGGCAAGTAAATCTGCTTGTTGCCCTGTTAGGAAGTCAAAACGTTCTTGGATTCGCTCAAATTCTTCGATAGCGCCAATATTAACAATGCCTAGTTCGTCGATAGAACGTTTTAATAAGCGAACTTTGGAACGCGCTTGCTCGGTATCTACTTCTGGCAAGATTTTTTCTTCGGCTTGCTCTGGAGTTAGTAAATAAGCTTCTTGCAGGCGGTCGATTCGGTTCGTAATATCTACTTCTAAACGGCCGATGCTGATTTCCGCATTATTTTTTTGTTCCATGTAGAAACTGATTTGGTTGTTTTTTTGCGTTAATTCAGCTTCTAATAGTTCTAGTTTTTCTTGTAGTTCTGCGCGAGTTTGTCTTGTTTGTGTTAGTTTTTCGCTTGTTTCAGCCTTATCTTTACGTAGTTCTTCGATAGATTTTCTAGCTGATTCTTCGCTTGTATGAACAGTTGTTAAGTTTGTTTTTAAGGAAACAAGCTTTTGTTCGGCCGCTTCTTTTTGTTCGTAGTTTTCATGCAGTGTCGTTGTTACACGTTCGACTGCTTCTGTGGCCGATTGTAATTGCTCCCGTTTGGCCGCGATTTGCGCTTTTAAGGAAGACAGGCTTTCTAAATCAGCCGCGCGTTTACTTTCTAATGCTTTACTTGAGCTTGTCATCGCTTTGATTTCTTCATCGGTTGCTTCGATTTGTTTCGCGATTTCGATTTGCTCTTGTAGCAATGTTTCTTTTCGCTCCAGTAGTTTATTTAATTCTTCGCTACCGTCTGCTTTTTCAATATCGTATAGTTGCAATTGCTTATTAAAGCGCTCTAAGTTCTCGGTTTCGCGGTCTAATTTTCCAAGTAATTCTTTTTCTTGTAAACGTAAATTTTCACCGATGCCACGTGTTTCTTCGAGTTCTTCGCGTTTTTTCGCCATGCTATCTTTAGCAAGTTGAACCGCGGATTCCATTTCACGCGTGGATTCGTTTAGTTCAGCGATTTTCTCCGCTAATTGCCCTAGTTCGTGTTTTCTTGTTAGGATGGATGATTTGCCACCTTTTGTAGCTCCACCGGTCATGGAACCGCCGGCATTAACCACGTCCCCTTCCAGTGTCACAATGCGATACCTGAAATTAACTAACCGAGCAAGTGTATTTGCCCCTTTTAAATCCTTCGCTAAAATCGTTGTACCTAATGCATTTAAAATGACTGGCGAAACTTTTTGGTCAAAAGAAATAACTTCGCTGGCAAGTGCGATAAAAGCAGGTTGATTGCTTAAAGCGTTTTTCGTTGCAGCTGGTAGTTCTCGTGGTTGAATGGTTGAAAGTGGCAAGAAAGTTGCGCGGCCGCTTTTCGTTTTCTTCAAGAAACTGATAGCTTCACGAGCAACACGGTCATCTTCTACAACAACATTCTGCGCACTGGCTCCAAGCGCTGTTTCCATTGCTTGTTGGTATTTCGCTGGAATTTCAACGAGTTCAACTAGCGCACCGAGAATGCCTGGAATTTCTTTTTTCGCTTTTAAGACTTCGCGAACACCTTGGAAAAATCCGGCATAATCATCCGCCAATTCTTCTAGGGTTTCTTTTCGCGATTTCATTTGCTGCACTGTTTCATAATGTTTATAAAGTGCGCGTTCCTGTGTTCCAAAAACGCCTTCTTGTTTGGCCAATGTTTGCTGCACTTCACGGTAAATTTCCATTTGTTCCGTGAGCTCGCTCTGGATTTTCGTTAAATGGGTTTTCGTTGTTTCGATTTGCGATAGCATATCTTTTCTATCATCGACATGGTGACTATTTTCTAAATCTAATTTGTCAATTCGGCTAGTAATTTGGCCAATTTGGCGTTCGATATAACCTAAGTCATTATTGATTGTCGTTTGCGTGTGGCGCAGATCAATATAATCACTTTTCCGGTTTTCAATTGCTTCTTCGGACAAATCATCATATTTGGCAAGTGTCGCTTCTAGCTCTTTTTTCGCTCTCACGGCAATTTCTAGTGCTGTTTCTTTTTCGAGTTTCGAACTACTTAGGACTTCTTTTTGCTCTTCTAAAGCAGTAATTTTTTCGGTGATTGCTGCTAAAGTTTCCGCGTATACTTGTTCATTTTCGCTACTATGTTTTTTACGTTCTAATTGAAGATTGCGTTCCCCTTCTAGTTGTTCGAGTTTTTCTGTTTCCACCAAAAGGCGTTCTTGTAAAGTATCTAGCGCAATATCGGTTTCATTCAGCGCTTGTTTTTCACGTGAAATAACCGCTTCTTCGGCATGTAATTCTTCGCGCAACTTAATTAAAACAGTTTGGTTTTCGCCAAATTCTTTGCGTACTTCGGCTAGTTTGGTTGTTAGAGAGCTGATTTCGCTCGCTAGTAAGGTCACTTCGTATTTTTCCAGTTCTTCTTGTTGGAATAAGTAATCTTTGGCAATGGAAGCTTGCATTTCCAGTGGCTCTAGTTGCCCTTCTAACTCATACAAAATATCTTGAACGCGGTTTAAATTTTCTTCCGTTTCAAATAATTTATTTTCTGCTTGTTTTTTACGATGCTTATATTTTAATACGCCGGCTGCTTCTTCAAAAATCGAGCGACGTTCTTCTGGTTTACTATTCAGGATTTCATCAATTTTCCCTTGCGAAATAATCGAAAAAGATTCCCGTCCAAGTCCAGAATCCATAAATAAATCAACAATATCTTTCAGTCGACAATTCTCTTTATTAATTAAAAATTCACTATCACCATTACGGTAAATCCGTCTTGTAACAGCTACTTCGCTATAATCAAGTGGTAAAAAATGGTCTTCATTTTCGAGAATAAGCGATACTTCCGCAAAATTAATTGGCTTACGCGTATCACTTCCAGCAAAAATAACGTCACCCATTCGGCCACCACGGAGCGATTTAGCGGACTGCTCACCAAGTACCCAGCGGATTGCTTCTGTAATATTACTTTTCCCGCTGCCATTTGGTCCTACAACTGCAGTCATGCCGGGCACGAAATCTATCGCAACTTTGTCAGCAAAGGATTTAAAGCCATTCATTTCTAATCGTTTTAATAACATGTCCGGACACCTCCATTTTTGTTTATCTGTGTGTTAGTTGGTTTATAGCGAATTGTGCCGCACTTTGTTCCGCTTGTTTTTTTGTTCTGCCGCTGCCTTTTCCAAGTACTTGTCCATTAACAATTACTTGCGCATCGAATGCTTTATTGTGCGCTGGTCCTGTTTCACCAAGGATATCATATTCGATCAAGACGTCGCGGTCCCGTTGAACAATTTCTTGCAGTTGCGTTTTATAATCAACTGTTTGTAGATATGCCCCTGCATCAATCTTCGGAAAAATCACGCGTTCTAAAAATGTAACGACTTTATCGATGCCATTATCTAAATAAAGCGCACCGATGAACGATTCGAATACATCTGCAAGAAGCGCTGGACGAGTTCTCCCGCCTGCTTTTTCTTCCCCTTTACCAAGTCGAACATATTTGGAAAAGTGGACTGCTTCGGCAAACTCAACTAAAGAAGGCTCACAAACAATTGCTGCGCGCATTTTTGTCATGTGTCCTTCTGCCATTTCTGGGTATTTATTAAAAAGATAATCCGATACAGTCAGTTCAAGTACTGCATCACCAAGAAACTCTAGGCGTTCATTATCTTTCACATTTTCCCGGCGGTGTTCATTGACGTACGAGGAATGTGTAAATGCTTGTTTTAATAATTCTACATCTTTAAAATCAAAGCCAACACTTTCTTGTAATTCTTCCCATTGATTCATTTCACTTGCCCCTCTCATTACTAATAAGCAAGTTCATTTTCTAAACAGCTACGAGCAAAAAGCTGCTTAGAAAATGAACCAACAAATCTTCTTAACCTTGAAAAAGAGGCTACCTGTACTACCTATCTCGCGTGCGGAAGTTACCACAGCAAAGATAAGTAACACGGGCACCCTCATTTATCCGGTCACATAAAGTTTTATGCGTTTGCCTCTATGTACTTCACTGCATCACCAACTGTGTTAATGTTTTCAGCGTCGCCATCAGAGATTTCAACTCCGAACTCGTCTTCAAGTTCCATTACTAATTCAACAACATCTAGGGAATCAGCACCTAGATCTTCTTTGAAGGAAGCTTCTAAAGTTACTTTGGATTCCTCGACACCTAAACGGTCTACGATGATTTTTGTAACTTTTTCTAATACTTCTGCCATTTTTCACTTCACCTCCCTCCAAGTATTATATAGGATTATTTCTCCTACGTAAACAAAAATATTTAAAGTAATGCGAGCCAAGTTAATTCGCATTCATTAACCCATTTTACATCACCATGCCGCCATCAACGGATAGTGTTTGACCAGTAATATACTTCGATGCATCGCTTGCTAAGAAAAGAACCGCATTCGCAATATCTTCTGTCGTTCCGTATGCACCAAGCGGAATTTGTGCTAACATAGCTTCTTTTGTTTTCTCGTCTAATTTGTCGGTCATTTCCGTTGTAATAAAACCTGGAGCGACAGCATTCACGTTAATTCCACGTGGAGCTAATTCACGAGCAGTTGTTTTTGTAAGGCCGATAACACCAGCTTTACTTGCTACATAGTTCGCTTGTCCAGCGTTACCAATTAAACCAACAACAGATGCCATATTAATAATTTTACCAGCGCGTTGTTTCATCATAGTACGTGTCACTGCTTTAGTGCAAAGGAAGGTTCCTTTTAGGTTGATATTAATCACATCGTCCCACTCTTCTTCTTTCATGCGCATTAACAGATTATCACGAGTAACTCCCGCATTATTTACTAAAATGTCGACACGACCAAAGCGCTCAATTGCTTGTTTGAAAAACGCATCCACGTCTTCCGCAATGGCTACGTTTGCTTTCATCGCTTCTACTTCCACGCCATGTTCGGCAACCAGTTTCGCTGTTTCTTCTGCAGCTTCTGGGCTACCATTGTAATTGAAGAAAATATTCGCGCCTTCTTTGGCTAAATGGATGGCGATGTCACGACCGATTCCGCGCGAGCCACCTGTTACTACTGCTACTTTGCCTTGTAAAGTCATTGATTATTCTCCTTTCAAAGTCGCCGCAACGCTTTTCACTGATTCCACATCACCTGCGGACAGTACAGTCACATCACGATTGATTTTTTTAATTAAACCAGCTAAAACTTTTCCAGAACCAATTTCAACAAATGTATCTACGCCGTTTTTAATTAGTTCTTCGACGATATCTTCCCATAATACTGGGGAATAGATTTGTTTGATTAGTTTATCGCTAATTTCAGCTTTGTCTGTTGTTTGTTTAGCATCAACATTGTTAACAACCGGAATGTTACCATCAGAAATCGTTACTTCTGCTAAAATATCACGGAAAGCAAGTGCGGCTGGTTCCATTAAGCTAGAGTGGAAAGGTCCGCTAACTGCAAGTGGTAATACGCGTTTTGCGCCGCTTGCTTTGGCTTTTTCACCAGCTTTTTCAACGCCAGCAGTTGTTCCTGAGATAACGATTTGGCCTGGGCAGTTAAGGTTTGCTAATTGCACTGCATCGCCTTCTCTAGTTACTTCTTCAGTGATTGTTTTTAATGTCGCACGGTCTAAACCAAGAACGGCAGCCATTGCGCCGGCACCATTTGGTACAGCAGCTTCCATTAATTCACCGCGTTTACGTACAAGATAAATCGCATCACTTGCTTCTAAAAATCCACCTGCTACAAGAGCGCTATATTCACCGAGGCTATGGCCTGCCACGTAATCCGCTTTGACGTCGTATGTTTCTAATGCGCGTAAAATCGCTACACTTGTGGAAACTAGTGCTGGTTGCGCATTTTCAGATTTTGTTAATAGTTCGATTGGTCCTTCTGTAATTAGATCTGTGATTGAAAAACCTAATCTTTCGTCAGCATCATCATAGATTTTTTTTGCTGCAGGATATTCTGCTGCTACATCTTGCCCCATGCCAATTTTTTGTGCTCCTTGACCGGGAAATACGAATGCGATTTTAGTCATTTGCTTCTGTTCCTCCTACTTTTACTTTATCTACTTCTGCTTTAATTGTTTCTACTACTTGTTTTTCAACCATTTCACGTACTTGGCGGATAGTGGTGAAAATACCATTTGCATTAGATGAACCGTGTGCTTTTACAACTGGAGCTTGAACACCAAATAAACAAGCACCACCGTATTCGCTATAATCCATTTTTGCTTTAAGTTCCATTAAATCTTTTTTCAGGAAGCTTGCTGCGACTTTATTTTTAAAGCCATTTAGTAAACTCATTTTGAGCATACTTAGGAAAGCAGCACCTGTTCCTTCGATGGATTTTAGTACCATGTTTCCAGTAAAGCCATCTGTCACAACGACATCGGCTACGTCCATTAATAAGTCGCGCGCTTCGATGTTGCCGATAAATTCATAAGCATCTTGATTTTTCATTAACTCAAATGATTTTTTCGTTAAGTCGTTTCCTTTTGTTTCTTCTGTTCCGATATTTAAAAGTGCTACGCGTGGACGTTCGATTTTACGTACTTTTTCTGCGTAAACCGAGCCCATTAAGCCAAATTGTAGTAAATGTTCTGGTTTTGCTTCTGCGTTTGCACCTAAATCAAGCATCACGAAGCCTTTTCCAGTAACAGTTGGCAGTGTTGGAGCAAGTGCTGGACGGTCAATACCTTTAATGCGTCCAATAACGAAGAGTCCAGTCGACATTAATGCGCCTGTGTTCCCAGCGGAGATACATGCGTCAGCTTCCCCGTCTTTTACTGCTTGGGCAGCAAGAACCATGGATGCTTTTTTCTTCCGTTTTACAGCGCGTACTGGTTCATCGTCGCTTTCAATTTTTTCATCGGTATGTATGATTTTCACACGTGTTTTATCTGTTAAATATTCGTTTATTTTGTTTTCGTCTCCAAAAAGAAGAATTTCGATATCTTTATATTGGGCCACAGCTTGCATAACACCTAAAACAATTTCTTTTGGTGCGTGATCTCCGCCCATCGCATCTACAGCAATTTTCATTATACGTCAGTCCTTTATTTTCATTTTTGCGTTGCGTGATACATTTCAAACTTGCCTTTAAGTACAATTTCATCTCCAACATAGCTTTTAACATCTACTATCGTAATAGCTCTGTTGTCTGTTGCCGGACGTACTTTTGCTTTTGCGATGATGCGTTCTCCTTCATTTACAGAACGTACAAAGCGAACAGTTGCTTGTGTAGTTAAAGCTAGTTCATTTGGGATGACTGCGGTTGCTAAGGAATTAGCTTGGGCAAACAAATGGTGCCCACGAGCGATTTTATTTCGTTTAAAAACATGCTCACTTCGCACATCAAAAATCGAAATGGCGCTCTTGCTAAGTTGAATATCAATAATTTCACCAATCACTTCATCGATGGGAAGGCTTTTTACTGCATCGGCATAATTGACACTCGCAACATGTTTGATTCGCTCTCTGAGTTCTGGAATAGAAAGTGCTACTCTATCTAAACGAATAGTTTGTACACTAACCCCAAATTTCTCAGCAAGTTGCTCATCTGTTATAAAAGGATTTTCTTCAATAGCAACTTGAAGTTTCATTTGACGATCCTTCTTAGAATATTTTTTCATGCACGTATCCTCATCTCTTTTTTGTGAAAGGTATTAATACCAGCTACTAAACAGTAGTTAAAAAAAGGAAGTTACCTCCGTAGGATAACATTCAGCACTTCCTTGTATTTTATTGGTACTTTAATATGTTATTAAAAATCGAGCAAAGTTGCAAGTTTTTTTAAAGATTGTTACATAGGTTTAATCTAGTTTTTGTTCGGTAAAGACGCCCTCTTCCTCAAGAAGAGTCACTAATTTTTGATAGAGTTTATTTTCTAGCATGTTTTCTTCAAAGATCATATGAACGGCATCTTGGCGCGCAATTTCTAGTACGCGGTAATCATGAACCATGTCTGCTACTTTGAATTCTGGAACACCACTTTGTTTTCGACCGAAGAAATCCCCTGGTCCGCGAAGTTCTAGGTCGCGTTCGCTGACAACGAAGCCGTCATTAGTTTCCGACATAATCATCATACGTTCTTTACCAACTTCGGTTTTTGGATCCGCAATTAAAATACAATACGATTGATCGGCCCCACGTCCAACCCGACCTCTTAATTGATGCAACTGCGCTAAACCAAAACGGTCGGCATCGTAAATGACCATCATCGTAGCATTTGGAACGTTTACGCCAACTTCGACTACCGTTGTTGAGACAAGGCAATCAATTTTTTTATCATTAAAGTCGCGCATGATTTGTTCTTTGTCGGCCGGTAATAACTTACCATGCATCAGTCCGGGGATATATTTAGTACCCCATTTGTTTTGTAAAATATTGAAAACGTCTATCGCATTTTGCACATCGAGTTTTTCGGATTCTTCAATCAGCGGGCAAATAATGTAAACTTGGTGCCCTTTCTCGATTTCTTTTTCCATAAAGCCGATGACGCGATCAAGCATTTGATGTTTGACCCAGTAGGTTTCAATTTCTTTTCGACCAGCAGGAAGTTCATCGATAATCGATACATCCATTTCGCCAAATGCTGTAATTGCAAGCGTTCTAGGGATTGGAGTAGCTGTCATAAATAACACATCCGGATATTCACCTTTTTCGCGAAGAACCCGGCGCTGCGCTACGCCAAACCGGTGCTGCTCATCAGTAATAACTAAACCTAGACGGTGATAAATTACTTCATCTTGAATTAATGCATGTGTTCCAATTAAAACATCAATCGAGCCATTTTCAAGCATTGCGAGTAGCTCTCTGCGTTGCTTTCCTTTTACGCTACTAGTAAGTAAGCCAACTGTGATATCAAATGGTTGCAATAGCTCTACTAATGAATTAGCGTGTTGTTCGGCTAAAATTTCGGTCGGTACCATTAAGGCACTTTGGAAGCCACTTTTGGCGGCGGCATACATTGCAATCGAGGCTACGACTGTTTTCCCTGAACCAACATCACCTTGTAGCAAACGGTTCATATGGAAATGCGATAACATATCCCCGCAGATCTCATTAACCACGCGCTTTTGTGCTTTAGTTAGCGGGAACGGCAACGACTCGATATAATGACGCAAATCTTCTACATCATAGTTAATCGAAATTCCGCCTGATTTTTCGCGTTCAATTTTACGGAAAAACTGCATTTTCAATTGGAACAGCAGGAATTCTTCGTAGACCATTCGGCGCCTAGCTTGTTTTAATTCCTCATTATTTTTTGGAAAATGGAGAATGCGCACTGCTTCCAGACGGTCCATTAATTGATATTTCTCGAGTAAATTAGCTGGAATCACTTCTTCTATGTCACTGCTATAGGCATCAAAAGCGAGCCGAGTGTATTTTTGCATCGTTTTATTGCGTAGCGTTCCTTTTAGACGGTAAACGCCTTCTAGTTCTTCTTCATTTTCGACAGCGCCGATTTTGATTTTACTAGCTGTAACTTGAGCGCGACTCTTATCCCATTTACCTGAAATCGTCACGGTTTCGCCAACGCTAATTTTACTTTTTAAATAAGGCTGGTTGAAAAAATCGATTTTGATGACTTGACCTTCTGTTGACACACGGAAAGAAAGCTTGGACTTTTTTCGGCCGTAAAAGGCAACGGTTGCTTCTGTCAGCACTTCGCCTTGGATGGTAATCCGTTCCTCATGCGCTACTTCGGATAAATCACGCAATCGATAATCTTCATAACGATACGGAAAGTTCCAAAGTAAATCATGAACGGTCGATAAACCCAGCTCTTTTAACGTTTTAGCTGTTTCTTCACCAATTCCTTTGATTTCGGTTGTCGGGATTCGTTTAAGTTCACTCACGCTTATCTTCTGGCGACAGGCCAAAAATCTTCCGCTGAATTGCACGTCCAGTCGGTGTAGCCGCCAATCCTCCTTCTGCCGTTTCTCTTAATGAGCTTGGCATTTGTAAGCCTACGCGGTGCATTGCTTCAATGACTTCATCACATGGGATGCGGCTCTTAATACCCGCTAATGCCATATCAGCTGAAATAATTGCTTGCGAAGAACCAAGTGCATTACGTTTGACGCATGGTACTTCTACAAGTCCCGCTACAGGATCACACACAAGTCCAAGCATGTTTTTCATCGTCATTGCCATTGCATGTGCGGATTGTTCGGGCGTTCCACCGGCTGCTGCTACAATCGCCGCTGAAGCCATCGCACTTGCTGATCCGATTTCCGCCTGACAACCACCCGCTGCCCCGCTTATAAAAGCATTATTCGCCACAACATACCCAAAGGCACCAGCTGTGAATAAAAAGTTAACCATATCTTCACGCGTCATTTCAAGACGATCTTTTAAAGAAAAAAGTACGCCAGGAACAACGCCTGCGCTTCCTGCAGTAGGTGTTGCGCAAATCACGCCCATCGAGGCATTGACTTCATTTGTCGCGATTGCTTTTGCTACTGAATCGAGCAAAACTTCACCGGATAGGAAGTTTCCTTTTTTGATATAGTCTTGCATTAGGACAGCATCTCCGCCTGTTAAACCGGTTGTAGAAGTAACGCCAGCCTCGCCCTCGCGAATGGCTTCTTCCATAATATCTAAATTCCGTTCCATCGCGGCAGTTATTTCCTCCCGCGGTAAACCAGAAATATTCATTTCACGATTAATCATAATTTCAGCAATAGTTAGGTTGTCGCGTTCAGCGATATCTACTAATTCTGCTACAGTTCTAAACATTGTTCCACACTCACTTTCTATACTCTTTACAAACATACCTGATTTACAACTCAAAATAAAGCCAAATGCACGTTTTATTTACGCACATTTGGCTTTACACAAATCGAGCGAAAGCCACCGATTTACTAGCGATTAAGTACCAAACCTATTAAATCATGACACTTGCTACTTGATAAATCCCTGGTAATTCAGCAATTTTGCTAATTAAAGCTTGTTCAACTTGTTGGTC
Source organism: Listeria swaminathanii (assembly GCF_014229645.1). GTDB lineage: Bacteria > Bacillota > Bacilli > Lactobacillales > Listeriaceae > Listeria > Listeria swaminathanii. Next base: position 36,487 of record NZ_JAATOD010000002.1, read on the forward strand.
CACTTCAATGACCATTAACGCTTCGTCGCCTTTTACTTTACGCGATACTTTCATTTGACCGATATTAATTTTATGGTCAGCAATTACGGAAGACACTGCAGCAATCGCGCCAAATTTGTCTTGATGTAAAATAAGGATAGCTGGAGCAGTTCCAGTGAATTCTAGTTCAAATTCGTTGAGGCGAATAATTTCAACTTTCCCGCCGCCAATCGATGCACCAATTAAAGTCATTTGTTGCATACCATGTTTGAGCACTAATTTTACTGTGTTTGGGTGCGGTGGCTCTTCCACTTCTTCGATAAACTGGATGCGCATGCCCCATTCTTCAGCCAGTTGCGGTGATTCTTTCATCCGTGGATCATCTGGCTCAAAACCAAGCAATCCACCGATAAGCGCCACATCTGTTCCGTGCCCTTTATACGTTTTTGCAAAAGAACCATATAAATGAATATCTACTTGGGATGGTTGTTCATTAAAAACAGCTCGCGCGATGGCACCAATTCGACTAGCACCGGCAGTATGAGAACTTGATGGACCAATCATTACGGGACCAATAATATCAAACACGCTATTAAATTTCACTAAAATCATCCTTTCTTCTATTCATTTAAAACAAGCCCTTATTCTACAGCAAAAATATACGGATAAACGGGTTGGTCACCTTCATGAATTTCTACTTCGATTTCTGGGAATGCTTCGGTTACTTTATCAGCTAGTTCTTCTGCTTTTGCAACATCCGAATCTTCGCCGACAATGATTGTAACGATTTCGCTATCGTCGTCTAGTAGTTTTTCTAACGTTTCGTAAGCTGCTTCTGCTAATGTAGCACAGCTGACTTTGATTTTACCTTCGACCATACCGATGAAGCTGTCTTTTTTAATTTCGACACCTTCTACTGTTGTATCACGCACGGCTGTTGTTACTTGACCACTCGCCACATCTTCAATGGCCGCTCTCATCGCTTCTGCATTCGTCAAGAAGTCTTGATCTGCTTGGAATGAAAGAACAGCAGTAAGTCCTTGTGGAATCGTTTTTGTAGGGATGATTTGTACTTTATCATCACCTAAAAGTTGCGCTGCTTGTTCCGCTGCCATTTGGATATTTTTATTATTTGGAAGAACAAAAACTTGTTCTGCGTTTGCCGATTCAATTGCTTTTACGATATCTTCCGTGCTTGGATTCATTGTTTGACCACCAGAAAGAACTACGGATACGCCCATGCTTTCAAATAGTTTCTTCAATCCTTCTCCAGCTGACACTGTAACGATACCATATGGAGCTTTTTCTTTCGCCGGTGCTTTGTCATCACCAACAATTTCATTATGCTGTTCACGCATGTTTTCCACTTTCATTTTAAGGAGGCTACCGTATTGTTGACCGTAATTTAGTACTTCGCCCGGATGCTCAACGTGAACGTGCACTTTAACTACTTCATCATCAGCCGCTACAAGTAAAGAATCACCCAGTTTGCTTAAATCTTGACGGAACTGTTCTTCGTCAAAAGGTTTTAAGCCTGGTTTGTTTTCGTTGATTTTAACGATAATTTCGGTACAGTAGCCAAAATGAATATCTTCTGTCGACATAAAGTCTTGCACATGACGATGATGTTCAGCATTAATCAATTCACCCATAGATGCCATATAGTCAGGAGCTTCTGCCATTTTGCCAGTTAGTACGCCATAAAATCCTTCATAAATAATGATAAGACCTTGACCACCACTATCAACAACGCCAACTTCTTTTAACACTGGAAGTAGATCAGGTGTTTTTTCTAAAGCTATTTTCCCTTGTTTTAAAATGGCTTCCATAACTAATTCGATTTCTTTATGTTCATTTGCTGCTGCAACGCCGGCTTTCGCAGCTTCACGAGCAACAGTAAGGATTGTTCCTTCTACCGGTTTCATAACTGCTTTATAAGCCGTTTCAACGCCTTTTACAAAAGCAGCGGCAAATTCTTCTGCATTTAAGGTTTCTTTGTTTTCAATGGATTTCGAAAAGCCTCGGAAAAGTTGGGATAAAATAACGCCGGAATTCCCGCGGGCACCCATTAGCAGGCCTTTCGCTAAGTTTGCTCCAACGGCACTAATTGTTTCTTTATCATTTTTCGCAACTTCTTCTGCTCCACTTGTCATTGATAGATTCATGTTTGTTCCCGTGTCACCATCTGGAACCGGGAAGACATTCAATGAATCTACAAAATCAGCATTTTTTGCTAAATTTTCTGCTCCAAGTGCTATCATTGCTGCAAATTTCTCTGAGTCTAACTGATATATACTCACTTACATAATCCTCCTTATGATTCCTTGATTACTCGGACACCTTGAACATAAATATTCACTGATTCCACTGTAATACCGAGTGTTTTTTCTAGTGTGTATTTTACGCGCTCTTGTACGTTGTGCGCTACTTCGGAAATTTTTGTTCCAAAGCTAACAATGATATACATATCGATATGTATACCTTCATCTTCTTGTCTCACGATAACGCCTTTTGTATAATTTTCTCTTCTAAGAATATCTGTTAAACCATCACGAATTTGATGTCTACTTGCCATTCCAACGATACCAAAGTTCTCTTCGGCAGCTCCGCCAGCGATTGTTGCAATCACATCACTAGTAATATCGATTTTGCCAAGCTTTGTGTCGATTTCAATTGCCATTCTATATTCCTCCTTGTGGATTATATTCTCGTTCGATTATTTTTTATTATTGATTTTATTTGATTATAAAGTCGTCCTTCCCTATTTTACTATAATCACGGCCCTTTGGAAAGCATATCCTCCAATTGCTTGATTAAAGCTACATTTATGCTGTCAAGTAAAAATTCTTTGCACTATTTTCGCTTATCCTCTTGCAAAGTATACTTGTTTATGATAAATTATTCTAGTGTATGAAAAACAAATGGATAGGTTATTTTAAATAAGTTATCCGAAGAGCTCTGTAAGGAGGGGTAAACTATGGCTAAAGAATGTGTTATTACAGGCCGCAAATCACGTTCCGGTAACAAACGTTCCCACGCAATGAACTCCAGCAAACGTACTTGGAAAGCTAACTTGCAAAAAGTACGGATTCTGGTTAACGGCAAACCTAAAAAAGTTTGGGTATCTGCTCGTGCGCTTAAATCTGGTAAAGTGGAACGCGTTTAATTGAAGGAGAAATCAAGTGCAGCGACAATTATGTCGGTGCATTTTTTCTTTGTCTAAAAACAAAAAACACAGGCCACGTGCGCCTGTGTTTTTTATTAATCATTACTTTGCGTTAACAAAATCATCCCACTTGTAAAAGAAAACTCCCCTACTTGATCCACAAATTCATTGCTAGAAAGCGCCGAACCAACAGGATATGTAGCATTGTCAAGTGGATAGGCAAACCCTTTTAACGTAAGGCCTGTCACATCTTTCATCGTCGTAAACGCGACGTATTTTTTATCTGCTAATTTTTCAATCCTGTAGTTACCGGGTGTGTACATTTTGATGTAGTTGTAGCGATCAATCAATTCTACGACCGGCACAGCGGCTAAAAAACGTGGCTTGGTTAGCATCATTAGGTTCGCGAGTAAATGGTCCAAGCGTCCTCCTGTAGCCCCAAAAATGCGTATTTTATCTGGTTCTTGCTCCATTGCCCAACTTAGACCGATTTCTGTGTCTGTTTCATCTTTTTCAGCGGGAAATTCAAGTACTTCATCTACTTTTGTTTTTAAATCTGCCAATTCTTCCGTTGTCAGCGAATCAAAATCACCCATCGCAATCGTTGGGATAATTCCTCTATCTAATAACCGTTTGGCTCCGCGGTCCACGCCAACCCAACTAATATCTGCATTCGTATATTGCGCTAAATCTGGAATTTCTGACGCGGGTCCACCAACCATAATATGAATTATCTTCATCTTTGCGTCCCCTTCTTTCCTAACAAATAAGGCTGGAACGGTTGATGGTCCCAGCCTAAGTCGACTTACTCGCCTACAATGGCACGTAATTTATCAATTGGTGTTTGACGGTTTTTATTGCCATAGATATAACTACCGGCTACAAATACATTGGCACCAGCGTCACGACATAATTTTGCTGATTCATGATCTACGCCACCATCTACTTCAATTTCAATATCTAAACCTTTTTCGTCCACGATTTTTTTGAAAGCACTAATTTTCTCTAGTACTTCAGGAATGAATTTTTGTCCACCAAAACCGGGATTTACAGTCATAAATAACACCATATCTAGTTCATTCAAAACGTGTTGTAAAACGTCAATTGGTGTTGCTGGATTAAGTACTGCTCCAGCTTTCACGCCGTAAGAACGGATGAGTTGTAATGTGCGGTGAAGATGCGTACAAGCTTCAACATGTACGGTAATGTAGTCCGCGCCCGCTTTTGCAAATTCTGGAATATACGTATCCGGGTTTTCAATCATTAAATGAACATCAAGTGGTAGTTTGGTTTCCGGGCGAATTGCTTTAACAACAGCAGGACCAAATGTAATATTTGGAACGAAATGTCCGTCCATAACATCAATGTGGATGTAGTCTGCGCCGCAATTTTCTACTTCTTTAATATCTCTTGCAAGATTTGCAAAGTCTGCACTTAAAATCGAAGGAGCTATTTTTCCCATTCTTAATACCTCGGCTTTCTGTTTTTTAATTCTTGTAAAATTTGGATATAGTGTTTATAACGAAATTCTGCTATTTCATTAGCTTCAACAGCTGTTTTAACGGCACAATTAGGTTCGTTTTCGTGCATACAACCGCGGAATTTACAACCACTACGACGGTCTTCTATTTCTGGAAAACAAAATTGTAATGTTTCTGGTTGTAAGTCATCCCATTCAATCGAGCTAAAACCAGGCGTATCAGCGACAAAGCCATCGCCAATTGGCATCAGCTCAACGTGTCTGGTTGTATGTTTCCCACGACCAAGTGAATTCGAAATTTCTGCTGTTTTTAATGTTAAATCGCTATTTAAACTATTTAACAAAGTAGATTTCCCAACGCCTGATTGCCCAGCGATAACCGCGATTTTGCCGCTGATGTAGTCTTTAATCGCTTCTTTATCTGGTTCATCATTTGTAACGAACACATCATAGCCGATATTTTCATAGATTTCTTTATAGACCGCAATTTGTTCTTTTTCCGTTTCAGATGCTAAGTCCATTTTGCTAATACAAATAACGGGTTTGATGTCTTCTTTTTCAATAGCAACTAAAAAACGGTCTGCTAGATTCGTGGAAAAATCGGGTTCTACTGCTGAAAATACTAAAATCGCAATATCGATGTTTGCCACGGGAGGTCGCACAAGGGCGTTTTCCCGGGACATTACATCTAAAATATAGCCATCCGTTTTATTTTCTATTTGAAATTCTACATCATCGCCAACAAGCGGAGAGATATTTCGTTTTCTAAAATTCCCCCGTGCGCGACATTGATATACTTGTCCTTCTGAAAATACATAGTAAAATCCACTCAACGCTTTGATAATTTGTCCTTCCAGCACATTTCCTCCGTTCTATTTTTATTTTGGATAAGGGACTGTACCTTCATCGATTACTTTACCATCACTCATGATTTTATAGCCTGCGCTAGAACCTTCTTCAATTTGGAAAGTTATTTCTACCGAGGTGTTTTGTGAGATAGTCATTTCTCGGTAAGCACTTGTCATGCTATGGTCTTTATCTTGAATGTAAATTTGTATTTTCTGTGGTTGCGGGTTTTCTTCATCGCTTGGTGTATAGGCGATGTTGAATGTTTTTGTTACTTCTTTGACTTGTTTTTCTTTCGGTCCAGCAGAGATGACGATTTCAATGGTATCGCCAGGAGTCACTGTCGATCCAGCTGATGGGGACTGCGAAATAACTTGTCCTTTTTCAACAGAATCTGAATTTTCTTCTTTGCTGGAAACTTTTAGTCCAATTGATGAGGCATAATCTTCTACTGCTGTTTTCGTATATCCGCGTAAGTCTTTCAGTGTGATTGGCTCTGCACCTTTACTTACAACGAATTTTACATTAGTCGATTTGGCTACTACTTCTGTTCCTTGTGTTGGAGTTTGGCTGATAATCATTCCTTTGCCAACTTCGGAACTATAAGCTTCTTCGGAAGAAACATTTTTAAAGCCTTGTTGTTCGAGTAAAGCTTTCGTATCTGCGTAATTTCTTCCAGTGTAGTTTTCCATCGTTATTTTTTTAGAACCATTACTTACGAATAAATTGATTTTCGTTCCTTTTTCTTTCATATCGCCTGCCGCTGGGTCGGTATTGATGACTTTTCCTTCAGCAACTTCATCACTATTTTTCTCGGCGGTTTTCCCGATGACAAATCCTTCTTTTTGAAGTAACGCTACTGCTTGGTCTTCTGTTTTACCAGAAACGTCCGGCACAGCCACTTCGTCAGGACTTTTACCTAGAAGCCACAATAATAAAATGACAATGGCGAAAATCGCGATAACGGAAGAAACAATCCAAGCAATTTTCTTTTTCTTGCTCATTTTTTTCTTTTTCTTGCCTTTTTTCTCCTCTGGTGTCGTTTCAGCTGCTGCTACTTTTCCTTCTGGGACAATGGTTTTGTCGAGGTTTTTCATCGTTTCTTTCGTCGCGATGATTGGAATAGCTTTCGTATCACCATCGTCTGTTGGGAAAACGTATTTAGGCTCGTTTAGTCTGTCTGGATTTAGGCATGTTTGCAAGTCTTTTTCCATTTCTTCTGCGTTTTGGTAACGTAAAAATGGATCTTTTGCCGTTGCTTTAATAATAATATTTTCTAGGCTTTGGGGAATTTCTGGATTTTGCGCTCTTGCGGACGGGATGTCTGCTTGCAAATGCTTAATCGCAATTGAAACTGCTGATTCACCGTCAAAAGGTACTTTTCCAGTTAATAATTCGTATAAAACGATCCCTAGCGAATAAATATCCGATTTTTGAGTCGCCATCCCGCCGCGTGCTTGTTCTGGAGATAAGTAATGAACAGAGCCAAGCAAGGAATTGGTTTGCGTAATCGATGTTTCAGAAAGCGCCATCGCAATCCCAAAATCGGTAATTTTCACAACGCCGTCATGGTCAATTAAAATATTTTGCGGTTTTAAGTCGCGGTGAATAATGTGATGTTGATGGGCAATTGCCACTGCAGAAACGATTTGTAGCATAATATCTACTGCTTTATCGTAGCTGATTGGATGGTTTTCGTGAATGTACTGTTTCAAGTCCATTCCGTCCACATGCTCCATAACAATATAATGTAAATCATTTTCTTCACCAACGTCGTACACGCTAACAATATTAGGGTGAACTAAACTCGTTGCCGATTGAGCTTCTCGTTGGAATCGACGAATAAGGTTGCTCTCATCTGCTAAATCAATGCGTAAAATTTTCACTGCAACGTCTCTATCAAGAATAATATCATGCGCCAGATACACATTGGCCATTCCGCCGCCGCCTATTGCATGTAAAATCTTATATCGATCACTTAATCGCTTACCAATCATCATGAAGCGTCCCTCCCTTTCTGCGTCAGATCTCGTTCGACTAACAGCACGGTAATATTATCTTCTCCCCCATAAGAATTCGCTTTTGTAATAAATACATCTGCTTTTTCGGAAAGAGTTCGTTTACTTTTTAAAATTTCTTCCATTTCCACTTCAGGAACCATATTGGTTAAGCCGTCAGAACAAAGTAACAACGTATCTGTTGTTTGAAAAGGAACAACAAACGTATCGACTTCTACTTTTCCTTCCACGCCAAGTGCGCGTAATAGAATATTTTTCCGTGGATGATTCATGGCATCTTCTTTACTGATTTCACCGGTTCTAAGCAGTTCATGTACAAGCGAATGATCTTCCGTAAGTTGGCGTAATACTTCATTTTGAAGTAAATAACCACGGCTATCTCCTACGTTAGCAATAACGACTTGCGACTGCGCCATAATTGCTGCTACAAGTGTCGTCCCCATGCCATTTAGGTCCATTTCACTTTCCGCATAAAGAACAATTTGTTTATTGACTTCTTGGATTGTTTTTCGAAGCCAAGTTTCAATTTCTTCTGCGGTCAAAAGTGCGGTCGTTTCTTTCCATGCGTCGCTTAGTAAACGAACAGCCATTTCGCTCGCCACGTCTCCTGCGCGGTGACCACCCATGCCGTCTGCAACAATGACAATTGGCTGGTTGTCTTTATTTTCAAAAACGCCACCATTGTCTTCATTATGATGTCTTATTCTGCCTCTATCTGTTCTAAATTCTGCATGCATTTAAAAGCACCTCACTAATTTTTCAGGACTTCACTTTTCTAAGGCTAGAAACGAAGAAACCATCGCTTCCAATATCTGTTGGTAAAAGTTGAATATAATCGTCCTTCTTGATTTGCGCCAATTTTTCAGGAAGCACTACGGGTTCCAGTTTAAACTCTGGATGCTTTTCAAGAAAAGCACGAAGCACCGTTTCATTTTCTTCCTTATCAATGGTACATGTACTATAAACTAATATACCATTTTCTTTCACTAATTGGCTAACGTCATCTAAAATTGCTAATTGGATTTCTGCTAATTTGTGGATATCGTTTTCTGTTTTTGCGTATTTAATATCTGGTTTTCTGCGAAGAACACCGAAACCAGAGCACGGCGCATCGACTAAGATCCGATCGAATGTTTCTGGCTCAAACATTGTACTTGCTGTTCTTGCATCTAAATGGGCTGTACGAATATTAAGTAATTGCAATCGTTTCGCTGCTTGATCAATGAGTTTTGTTTTCTTTTCATGAATATCCAGCGCATGAACCATTCCCGTACCGTGCATTTTCTCTGCAATATGGGTTGTTTTCCCGCCCGGCGCAGCACAAGCATCTAATACGGTTAAATTGTCTTCCAGTTGAAGTGCATAAGCCGCGAGCATTGAGCTTTCGTCTTGGATGCTACATTTGCCGTCTTTGTATGCTTTTGTTTCTGCTACAGAACCCTTTTCAACAAGTAAAGCTTCGTCGATAAATTCATTGCGTGTCACAGTAATTCCTTGGTCGTTTAATTCTTTGATTAGCTGTTCAGTAGGAATTTCCGTTTGGTTGACGCGAATGCTTTGGTGTGGCGCAACTAGGAACGCTAGGCCGATTTCGCGCAGTTTTTCGAGACCATATTGATCTGCCCACCTTTTCGCTAACCATTCTGGCAAACTTGTTTCGACAGCGATTTTTTGTATTGGGTCTTTGATTAAATCAATACTTGGCACGCCTTTACGGATAACATTACGCAGCACTCCGTTGACGAATTTTGTTACGCCTTGATGCCCAAGGTCTTTTGCAATATCGCCAGCTTCGTTTAAAATCGCGTGTTCGGGAACTTTATCTAAGAAAGTTAATTGGTAAACGGACATTCTTAGTAAATTTTTCACCCAGTTATCTGGTTCTTTATTTAGAAACGGCGCTAAATAGTAATCTAGCGTGATTTTGCGCTGTGTTGTTCCGTATACTAATTCAGTCAGCAAACCTTTATCAAGCGGGTTTAACTTCTGTTTTTTGAGCGCATCATTAATTAATAAATGGCTGTATGATTGATTGTTTTCGATTTTAATGATGAGTTCGAGTGCAATTGCACGAACTGTTTTTTGTTTTTTCATTTATTCACCAAACCTTGTCGTCTTGCTTAGATTTCTGCCAGCGCCGGACATGAATGAATGAATATCCATCTTCGGTTTTCCTGCTGGTTGGATTACTGTTGGTACGATAAGTGTGCCATCACCCGCGACGATTTTAAGCGTTGTTTTATCAGTTAAAATCGTACCTGGTTCGCCGCTAGTTTTAGTATCTTCAAAGGTTGCTTCCCAAATTTTAAACGGTTTTTCTTCGAGTGTTGTATAGGCAACTGGCCAAGGAGATAGTCCGCGAATTTGGTTGAAAATAGTACGTCCCGGTTTTGTCCAGTCGATTTTTTCTTGCTCTCTGGAAATATTGCGCGCGAACGTTACTTGTTCTGGGTCTTGTGGGATAGCGGTGATTTTCCCGGCTAAAAAGTCAGGGAGTGTATCCATTAATAATTCCGCGCCTAGTTCGCTCAATTTATCGAACATCGTGCCGGTATTGTCTTCCTCTGTAATTGGAATTTTGCGCTGGCTAATCATATCGCCGGCATCCAATTTTTCTACCATATACATGATAGTCACGCCTGTTTCCGTTTTTCCGTCAAGCAGGGCATAATGAACCGGAGCACCACCACGATATTCTGGTAAAAGTGACGCGTGGACATTGATGGCGCCGTGTTTAGGCGATTCTAGTAAACTATTCGGCAAAATTTGGCCATATGCTGCTGTTACAAGCAAGTCCGCTTCAAGCGCAATAAGTTCCTCTAGTTCACTTGATGTGCGTAATTTTTCTGGTTGATAAACTGGAATATTTAATTCTAAAGCTGCTTTTTTCACTGGCGGCGGTGTTAGAACTCGTTTGCGCCCAACTGGTCGGTCTGGTTGGGTAACAACTGCAATAACATCATACGCGTCGGCTAATTGTTCTAAAACCGGGACGGAAAATGCTGGTGTTCCCATAAAAATAATTTTTGTCATTGGTTTACTCCTTTTACATTAATACGTAAGGTTGTACGTCAATCGTTATCGTTAAGCCTTTTTGTTGGTCTTTTTGATAATGGGTGATTAAGGTTTTTAGTTCTTTTTTTAAGTTTGGTTCGATTTTATATTTAATAATGCATTGATAGCGGTATTTGTTTTTTATTCGGGTTATTGTGCTTGGTACGGGGCCGAGAATGACGGCATCCGGTCCTAACTTTCCTCGTAAAAAATGGGCCATTTCTTGTATAGTTCGAATAGCTTTCATCTCGTTTTCATCGCTGACATTAATCATCGTTAAGTAATAAAATGGCGGGTAAGAGCCCATTTTTCGTAGTTGCATTTCGTGATTATAAAAACCGATAAAATCATGTTTTTTGGCGAATTCGATGCTGTAATGTTCTGGGTTGTAGCTTTGGACGACTACTTCCCCGGTTCGTTCATGACGCCCTGCCCGCCCGCTTACTTGTGTGAGCAATTGGAAAGTTCGTTCTGAGGCGCGGAAGTCTGGTAAATGAAGCATCGTATCAGCATTTAACACACCCACTAAAGTAATATCTGGAAAATCCAGCCCTTTGGCAATCATTTGTGTTCCGAGCAAAATATCGGCTTCGTGATTGCGAAAGCTTTTGAGTAATTTTTCATGGGCGCCTTTTGTTCGAGTTGTATCAACATCCATTCGAATAACGCGCGCTTCTGGAATCAACTTAGTCAAGCTTTCTTCTACTTTTTGTGTGCCTGTTCCAAAATAGCGAATATGCTCGCCTTCGCAGCTTGGGCATTTTTGCGGTACGCGTTCTTCATGTCCACAGTAATGACACTTCATTTGGTTGCTCGATTGATGATAAGTGAGTGAAATATCACAGTTCGGACATTCCACGACATAACCGCAATCCCGGCACATCACAAAGGAAGAATAACCGCGGCGATTCAGCATTAAAACCGTTTGTTCTTTTTTGGTGATTCGGTCTTTGATTTTTTCTAGCAATTCCGTGGAAAATTCGGTGCGGTTTTCTTTGCGTAATTCTTCGCGCATATCCACCACATTCACTTCAGGCATTGCGCGATCATTGACCCGGCTCGGCAATTCAATTAACGTATAAACACCCTTTTTCGCCCTTGCAAAAGATTCAAGTGACGGGGTGGCGCTTCCGAGAACGACTGGGCATTGGTATTTTGTTGCGCGCCAAATCGCTACATCTCTTGCATGATAGCGCGGATTATCTTCTTGTTTATAGCTCGCTTCATGTTCTTCATCGATAATAATAATACCGAGATTTTCAAATGGGGCAAACACGGCGGAACGAGCGCCTACAACCACTCGCGCTTCTTTTCGTTCGATTTTGCGCCATTCATCATACTTTTCTCCTGAAGAAAGTGCGCTATGTAAGACGGCAACTTCACTCCCAAAGCGGCTTTTGAACCGTTCAACCATTTGCGGGGTAAGAGAAATTTCTGGTACTAGGACGATGGCTTCTTTGCCTTCTTTTAATTTGGCTTCGATTGTTTGCAAGTAGATTTCGGTTTTCCCACTTCCGGTAACCCCGTGAATTAAGAACGTTTCTTGCTCTTTTGCGGCGTTAATTTTCTCGCAAGCTGTTTGTTGATCTGGTAGTAACTGGAGCGATTCACTTTTTTCAAATTGGTGGTTTTCGTATGGGTCGCGCGAAATGATTTTTTCTTGGATAGTGAGTAAACCTAAGTCTGCTAATTTTTTGATAGTTGTATCGGTTGTTTCGGCTTGTTTTTTTAGGTCAACAGCGGTAATTTCTGTTCCTTCAAATGCTTGGAAAAATGCGAGTACGCGCGATTGTGCTTTGGCATTTTTGGGCATATCTTCTATTATTTCAGCTAATTGATGTGGTGCTTTTAGGCAGCTCACAACGCGCATTTTTTTGTTGGTAATTTTATTTTTCACTTGATAGACAACTTCGACACTGCCTTCTCGCACCCATTTGCCAATCTGTTTGAGCAATCCGCGTGCTTCTGCTACTTTCCAGTCCAGTGTTTCATAGCCTTCAAATAACTGTTCTAGTTCTTCGTTTTCCTCGTCTAATCGCAAAAAATATTTCTCATATTTCGCCCGGAGAGCAGCTGGTAACATGGCTTGATAAGCTGAGACGCGAAAACTAAGCGTATCTTCCGCTAACCAGTCGCCAAGTTCCATCAATTCTTCGTTTAAAACTGGGGCTAAATCCATCACCCCGTCAATCCCTTTTAATTTCGGATTTTCTTCTGTTTCGCCAAGGGCAATGACAAATCCTTGTATTTTACGATTTCCAAAGGGGACACTTACGCGCATACCAGGGCGAATAAGTTCTTCTAAATCTTCTGGAATAAAGTAATCAAATGGACGATCCACTTGCATGGCTGGAACGTCCACAATCACCTTCGCAATATTAATCATTCGTTCACTTCCTTAAAAAGTTAGCGGCTTCTTCGATGATATGTTCAGCAACTTCTTTTTTATCTAGTATCGGTAACGCTTCGCTAGAACCATCTTTACGGTAAAAGGTCACGATATTCGTATCACCAGAAAAGCCTGCGCCGGCTTCGCTAATATTGTTTGCGACAATCATATCGGCGTTTTTCGATGTTAGTTTTTTGAGGGCATTTGCTTCTAAATTTTCTGTTTCTGCGGCAAAACCTATCACGACTTGCTCGGCTGTTTTATGTTGCCCGATTTCGAGTAAAATGTCTTTTGTTCGTTTCATTTCAATCGTAAAATCGCCTGGTTGTTTTTTGATTTTTTGGTCTGAAACGTTTGCTGGCGTGTAATCTGCTACTGCTGCGGTCATCACAAAGACCTCTTGTGCGTCTTTACGTTCATCCACAGCTTGGTACATTTCTTCGGCGGAATCGACATATACCACCTCTACGCCGGGTGGTACGGGAAGTGCCTTGCTTGTCGTAACGAGTGTAACGTTTGCGCCATGACGAGCTGCTGATTCAGCAATACTAAAGCCCATTTTGCCTGTGGAACGGTTGGTGAAATAGCGTACTGGATCTAATTTTTCGCGAGTTGCGCCGGCTGTGACTAGCACGTTTTTATCGCGTAACAAGTCTTTATCTTCTTGAAAAAATTCAGCAATCCGGAGAACGATTTTTTCTGGTTCTTCGAGGCGACCGCGGCCAACATAGCCACATGCCAAGTAACCTTCTTCTGGCTCGATAAAACGGACTCCATCTGCGTATAATTGGTTAATATTTCGAATGACTGCTGGGTGCTGGATCATATGGACATTCATTGCGGGTGCGACCCAAACTGGCGCTTCGGTTGCAAGAATAGTCGTTGTTACCATATCGTCCGCGATGCCATTGGCCATTTTGCCAATTACGTTTGCGGTTGCGGGTGCGACAATAACTAAATCAGCCCAGTCTGCTAAATTGATATGCGCTACAACACTGGATTCTTTTTCATCAAACGTATCGGTATATACGTCATTTTTGGATAATACTTGAAACGAAAGCGGTGGAACAAATTCCTGTGCGTGCTCGGTCATCATGACTTTGACGTTTGCGCCTGCTTGCGTTAATTTGCTTGTAAGTGCGACTGCTTTATAAACAGCAATGCCACCAGACACTGCGAGTAAGATATTTTTTCCTTGCATCGATAAGTCACCTCATTTTAATATAAAAATCATTACTTCCATTATACCTTAAATTAAGACAGGACAAAACCATGAAGAAACGACATTTCCGCTTATTTTTTTGATGCGTCTAACTAACAAAAAAGCCCCGCAATGAAGCGGAGCAGTTTGGCTTATTTTTCGTCGTTTTGTAAAACTAATTTTCCAGCGTGAATTTCTTCTAACGCTTTACCAACAAATTTGTCTGATTGGTAGCTTGGCAATACGCCTTTATCATTTTCTAATTGCATGTAGCGCGCACGTTTGGCAGCCACGGTAACTAGAGAATATTTTGAGTCGATTTTTAACAATAAATTATCAATTGATGGATATAACATCATTGTAATCCCTCCAACATTTTTTTGTAGCGATGAATTACTCGCTCAGTTTTTAAGTGTTCTGTTTCGACGATGCCTTTGATTTTTTGTACGGCGTTTGATACAACATCATTCACCACAGCATAATCATAAGACGCCATCATTTCGATTTCTTTTTTCGCTGTTTCCATGCGTTCCTCAACAACTTCCATCGACTCTGTGCCGCGACCGATAATCCGATTTTTCAGTTCGGATAAATCTGGTGGCGTTAAGAAAATGAAAATTCCTTCTGGCATCGCTTTTCGAACTTGCATTGCTCCTTGTACTTCAATTTCGAGAAAAATGTCCACTCCTGCGGCAAGTTTTTCCTCGACATATTCAAGCGGAGTGCCGTAATAGTTACCGACGTACTCTGCATATTCTAACATTTTTCCGTCTTCAATAGCTTGTTCAAAAACTTCTCGCGAACGAAAATAATAATCGACCCCGTCTTGTTCGCCTTCACGAGGAAGACGCGTTGTCATGGAAATAGAATAATCAAAACTTGTTTCTGGATCTTTAAAAACAGCTTCCCGAACAGTTCCTTTACCTACTCCAGATGGACCTGAAAGTACGATTAACAGTCCTCTTTCTGTCATCATTTCCCCTCCTGCATATCATTCCACATTTTGCACTTGCTCTCGAATTTTTTCTAGCGTCGTTTTCATTTCCACCACTTGTTCGGTGATTTTTAGCGAACTAGCTTTGGATCCAATCGTGTTGATTTCGCGGTTCATCTCTTGAATAAGAAAATCCAGCTTCCGACCAATTGGTTCTTCGAGTAAAATAATACCATAAAATTGCTTTAAATGGCTCTTTGTTCGTTCGACTTCTTCGTTAATATCTGCCTTTTCAAGTAGCATTGCGACTTCCGTAAGAACGATACTAGGATCAAATTGTTCGCCTACAACGTTCTGTAAACGTGTTTCAATTTTTTCTTGATAATGTTTTTCTGTGTTTGGAATTTCGGCTTGAATGATTTCCAAGCTGTTCTCGAGTGCGGTAAGATGTTGTTTGAAATAAAGCAGTAATTCTGCGCCTTCGATACTTCTCATCTCGTCTAATCGCTCGGTTGCGCGGGCAAGTGTTTCTAAAACCAATCGTTCTAATTCGCTGCTTGCTTCCGCGTCTTCCTCAATAGAAAGATACGCTTGGTCTTGTAGTAAATCGCTCATAGTCGGTAATTCTTGTAATTCATATCTAGCGCTTGCTTGTTTGATAAAACGGTAATAGCTGTCTGCGAGGTCCCAATCAATATGTAGTTCACGTTTTGAAATTTGCTCTCCTGTGATGGAAAAGAAACATTCAATTCTTCCACGTTTGATTTGCTTACTTACGGTCTTTTTTAATTTCCCTTCTAAATAAGCGAGCTGCTTTGGCATCCGAAAAAGGAATTCGGAGTAGCGGTGGTTGACTGCTTTTAATTCAATGGTTACTTTGAACGCTTCAAATTCTTTCGTAGCACGCCCAAATCCCGTCATGCTTTTCACCATTTGGCAAGACACCTTTCATAACTTAAAGTTCCCTCTAAGATTACTCGAAATTTGTTCTGACTTCTTATTATACCAAAGCTACTTCATGCATACAATACATTTTCGGAATGTATGTTAAAATAGAAAGTAACTAACTCATAAAGGAATGAATAACTAATGGCGTTTGATGCAATGTTTTTAAAAGCAATGACCGAAGAACTTGCCGAACATGGTGAAAGTGGCCGCATTATGAAAATCCACCAACCGTTTTCGCATGAACTTGTTTTATATATCCGAAAAAACCGTGAAAATAAACGTCTACTTATCTCCTCGCATCCTAGTTATGCGCGCATTCAGTGGACAGATGATATTCCAGAAAACCCAGCAACACCGCCTATGTTCTGTATGTTGCTCCGGAAATATTTAGAAGGCGCGATTATTGAGTCGATTACGCAGCTTCCAAATGAACGGATTTTGCAATTTAGTATTCGTGGCAAAGATGATATTGGCGAAAATCGCTTTTGTGATTTATTCGTAGAAATTATGGGGCGTCATAGTAATATCACCCTTGTTGATCGCACGAAAAATGTCATCGTTGACTGTATTAAACACGTTTCCCCAGCGCAAAATAGCTACCGAACACTTTTGCCGGGAGCGACGTATGTTTTACCACCAGCAACGGATAAACTCCACCCATTCGAGGTTACTTCGGAGCAAATTCTGGATAGACTAGATTTCCCAGCAGGTCGAATTGATAAACAACTCGTCCAAAACTTTGCGGGATTCAGCCCTTTGCTTGCTCGAGAAATTGTGTTTCGCGCTGGAAACTTAACGGCAGATTCGCTTGTCGCCGCCTTTTTCGAAGTGATTGGACTTGTGAATGACCATCTAGGGAGTGCAGCTGTTCCAAACGAGTGGCGCATCCAAAATAAAGAAGATTACTATTTCTTCCCGCTCCGTCATGTCGATGCGGAGATTACGGAATTCGCCAACTTGAGTACTCTTCTAGACCATTTTTATATCGGCAAAGCGCGTCGTGATCGCGTTCACCAATTCGCGCATGATTTGGAAAAACTATTATCCAATGAACTGGCTCGTAGTAGACTGAAAATCGAAAAACTCGAAAATACTTTACTCGAAACAGAAAAAGCAGATGTTTATCGTATCCAAGGCGAACTTCTTACTGCCAACTTGCATTTAATGGAGCGAGGCATGGAAGAAATCACCGTCGAAAATTTTTACGATGATATGAAGAAAATGACGATTCCACTTGATACTCGAAAAACACCATCTGCCAATGCGCAAAGTTACTTTAGCCGTTACCAAAAACTGCGTAATGCCGTCGAAGTGGTGAAAGAGCAAATCGCACTGACTAAAGAAGAAATTGCTTATTTAGAATCGGTCGAATCTCAACTAGAAACATCTGGTCCGCAAGATGTGGAAGAAATCCGCCAAGAACTAGCTGAACAAGGCTACTTGCGTTATAAACAGAAAAAAGGTAGCCGTAAAAAAGCCACTTTACCAACTCCAGAAAAATATACTTCTTCGACTGGCTTAACGATTTTAGTCGGGAAAAACAATAAACAAAATGATTATTTAACGAATAAACTGGCTCGAAATAATGAATATTGGTTCCACGTGAAAGATTTGCCTGGCTCCCATGTAGTGATTCAGTCAAGCAACCCCGATGACGCGTCGATTACAGAAGCTGCGATGATTGCCGCATACTACTCCAAAGCGCGTCTATCTGCCACCGTTCCCGTTGATGGCACGCTCGTAAAACACGTTAAAAAACCAAATGGCGCCAAACCCGGTTATGTCATTTACGATAATCAAACGACTTATTTTGTTACACCAGATGAAAAGCTTGTGTTAGCCTTAAAAAATTAACGGTTCCTTCTCGGAGCCGTTTTTTCTTTTCACTTTTAGGGTAGATGTTAACTGACTTTACTTTTTTATTGGAAGGATGATAGAGGAATGAAAATTTTATTAATTGGTGCATCTGGTACGCTTGGTTCTGCGGTGAAAGACCGTTTGGAGAAGAAAGCCGATGTGATTACTGCCGGTAGACATAGCGGCGATGTTACGGTGGATATTACGAGTGTCGAAAGTATTAAAAAAATGTACGCACAAGTTGGTAAAGTAGACGCGATTGTTTCAGCGACTGGAAGCGCCACTTTTTCACCTTTAACGGAATTAACACCTGAGAAAAATGCTGTGACAATTAGCAGCAAATTAGGTGGGCAAATTAATCTTGTTTTACTTGGCATTGATTCCTTAAATGATCACGGTAGTTTCACGTTAACGACTGGTATTATGATGGAGGATCCAATCGTCCAAGGCGCTTCTGCTGCTATGGCAAACGGCGCGGTAACTGCTTTTGCAAAATCTGCTGCGATCGAAATGCCGCGCGGAATTCGGATTAATACAGTAAGCCCGAATGTGTTAGAAGAATCTTGGGACAAGCTAGAGCCTTTTTTCCAAGGATTCATACCAGTTCCAGCTGCAAAAGCCGCTCGTGCGTTCGAGAAAAGTGTTTTTGGCGCGCAAACTGGCGAAAGTTATAAAGTATATTAATAGAAAAAGAAGCTCACCTATATTATGGTGAGCTTCTTTTTATTTTCCCCAGTTTTCCGGGCTTTTCTTCCATTCTTTTAGCGTGGCCATATCTTCGGCTGTCACGTAATTTTCACTTAAAGCTACTTCAATTAACTCGTCGTAGTTCGTCAGTGTTACTAGTTTTGTACCCGCTTCATCCAGTAATTTTTTGCCTTTATCTAAGCCATATGTAAAGATTGCCGCGATCCCAACCACTTCTGCTCCCGCTTCTTCTAAAGCTTCCACTGCTTTAAGTGAGCTGCCACCTGTCGAAATCAAGTCTTCAATCACGACTACTTTTTGGCCTTTAGCGATTGGTCCTTCGATTTGGTTCCCTTTGCCATGTTCTTTTGCTTTTGAACGAACGTAGACCATTGGTAAATCTAATAAGTCGCTCACCCAAGCAGCATGTGGAATTCCAGCTGTCGCGGTTCCTGCAACAACATCAACTTCGCCAAAAGTTTCCTTGATTTTTTCCGCAAGTGCTTTGGCGATAAATTGGCGGACTTTTGGAAAGCCTAATGTGAGGCGATTATCGCAATATATTGGTGACTTAATTCCTGACGCCCACGTAAATGGATCGTTTGGTTTTAAAAATACGGCTTTGATTTCTAGTAATTGTTCGGCTACTTGTTTTTCGATGCTCATGCATTCCACTCCTTTAAAACTTGATTATATGCTGCTACTGGGTCATTTGCGCGGGTGATGGAGCGACCAACGACAATATTTGAAGATCCAATCAAACGCGCTTTTTCCGGTGTTACGACACGGATTTGGTCGTCGTTCGCTTCACTTGTTAGGCGAATACCTGGTGTTACACGTAAAAAATCAGTGCCATTTTGTTGTTTGATTGCTTCTGCTTCGAGCGCGGAACAAACGACGCCATCTAGCCCTGCTTGTTTCGTTAAATCGCTATAATGTAACACGGACTCAAGCAGGCTCGTTTTTATTAATTGCTCACTTTTCATGTCCGATTCGCTTGTACTTGTTAGTTGCGTCACTGCGATAATTTTTGGACGATTACCACTTGCGGAACCTATTTCAAGGCCTTCTCGAGCTGCTTCCATCATATTCTTTCCGCCAGCCGCATGTACATTAACCATATCAACGCCAAGTTTTGCCAAGCCAATCATCGCGCTTTTGACTGTATTCGGAATATCGTGGAGTTTTAAATCTAGGAAAATAGCATGATTTTGCTGTTTTATTTTTTCAACTATGGCTGGACCATTGCTATAAAAAAGTTCCATGCCAACTTTGACAGATAAACTTTCTCCGGAAAATTGGGCTAAAAAACTTTCTACTTCTTGGTACGTTTGGAAATCTAGCGCGATAATTGGTTTATTCATTGGTTTGCTCGCTCCTTTTTCAGTTCTTGTAGAGAAGAAATGCCGAGTTCGTCCATTCGTTTTGGTAGCTCTGCAATTAATTTCGGACAGATGAATGGGTCGGTAAAATTCATCGTGCCTACTGCGACCGCATCTGCTCCGGCGATTAAGAACTCTAGCACGTCATCCACGGTTTGCACGCCACCCATGCCAATGATTGGAATGTTACTTACAGCGCGAACTTGGTGAATCATCCGGATTGCAACGGGTTTAATCGCTGGGCCAGAAAGTCCACCTGTTCCATTTGCGATAACTGGTTTTCTTGTTTTTAAATCGATACGCATGCCGAGTAAGGTGTTAATCATCGTAAGGCCATCTGCGCCAGCCGCTTCGATTGCTTGGGCAATGGAAACGATGTCCGCTACATTTGGTGATAATTTGACATAAACTGGCACACTTGCGACACGTTTCACGGCTTTAGTTAAACGGTGCGCTACTTCTGGATCCGTCCCGAACGCGATGCCGCCGTGCTTTACATTAGGACAGGAAATATTGAGTTCGATCGCTTTCACTGCTTTTGATTCGCCAATACGCGAGCAAACTTGGACATAATCGTCTTCGGTCGCTCCGGCTACATTGGCGATGATAGGTGTTTCAAATTGTTCTAAAAATGGCAGTTCGTGCGCTAAAACATGTTCCAGACCCGGATTTTGCAGCCCGATTGCATTGAGCATTCCACTCGCGGTTTCAGCTACTCGCGGGGTAGGATTTCCTAGTCTAGGTTCTGGTGTTACAGCTTTGGCCATAATCGCGCCAAGTTCATTTAAATCGTAGTATTTGCTATATTCTTGTCCGAAGCCAAAACATCCCGATGCTGGCATAATTGGATTTTTAAGCGACAATCCGGGAATTTCTACTGCTAATGGGTTCATAAACTCACCTCGTCTGCTCGAAATACTGGTCCATCTTCGCACACTTTAAATTGTTTCTTCGCGTCGTCCGCTTTTGGACAAACACACGCGTAACAAGCTCCGATGCCACAAGCCATTCGTTCTTCTAAAGAAAGATATGTTTTCGTTTCTGGAAAACTAGCTTTCACTGCTTGGAGCATCGCTTTTGGTCCACAACTGTAGATGACATCTGGTTCTTCCGGAAAACTTTTTGTTATATCTGTGACAAAACCTTGTGTTCCAAGCGATCCATCCACTGTCGCAATATGCACTGTGCCGTACTCCGCCATTTCTTGTGCATAAAAACTATCTTTCGCCGATTGGAACCCATTTACAAACGTGACTTGTACGCCTTTTTCAGCTAACTCTTTGCCGAGTTGGTACATAGGAGGAACACCAATTCCACCCCCGATTAAAAGAGCGGTTTTTGGCGCGGGAGTCGTATCAATATCGAAGCCCTTTCCAAGCGGACCTAACACATCGATAGTATCCCCTCCCGAAAGCAGGCTAAAATCTTTCGTCCCATCTCCTTCTACCCGGTAGAGCAGAATGCATGTCTTCGCCGTTTTATCATACGAGCAAATGCTTATCGGTCGTCTCATAAGCAAGTCAGAACGAATCGGTTTCAGCATTAAAAACTGCCCCGGTGACATATCGGCTACACATTCCCCTGTTAAAATTAGTTCGTATACTTTATCTGCAATTTCGGTTTGCTGAATGACTTTCATTTCCGTCTGTAACACGGTTCCACCCCGTTTCTTCTATTTATACACGTGCTTTCGGTTGTTTTACTTCACTGGCATTCATTGACTCTAGTTCAAAAGAGCGCGATTCAAGTACTCGTAAAATAGCTTCTGCTGTATCCAGTGATGTACAAACTGGAATGCCATTTTCGACGGATTCACGACGGATTTGGAAGCCGTCACGTTCTGGGCGTTTACCAGTCGTTAATGTGTTCACTACGAGCGTTACTTGACCGTTTCGGATGTAATCAATTAGCGTTCCTTGATTTTCACCGATTTTTTTCACTTGCGAAACTGGAATTCCGGCTTCTTCTAGTGTGCTTGCTGTTCCTTTTGTCGCCATGATAGTGAAGCCAATGCGGTTAAATCTTTTAGCAAGTTCTACTGCTTCTTCTTTATCGCGGTCAGCTACTGTTAGAAGTACTGTTCCGTAATCATGCATCGTTGTTCCGCTCGCTACAAAACCTTTGTACAGTGCTTTTTCAAGCGTTACATCTTTCCCCATTACTTCTCCAGTTGATTTCATTTCAGGTCCAAGCGATGTATCGACACTACGCAATTTCGCGAAAGAGAACACCGGCACTTTGACAAAAATTTCTTGTTTTTCTGGCGCAAGTCCTGGCGTATAACCAAGGTCAATCAAGTTCTCGCCTAAGATAACTCGTGTTGCTACATTCGCCATCGGAATTTCCGTAATTTTACTTAAAAATGGCGCTGTCCGGCTTGAGCGCGGATTTACTTCGATAACGAAAACATCTTCGCCATCCACAACATATTGGATGTTCAACATACCGATAATATTTAAGCCAGTTGCCAGTCTTGTCGTATAATCGACAATCGTATTTTTCACCTGTTCGCTTAAACGTTGAGCTGGGTAAACTGCAATCGAGTCACCAGAATGGACACCGGCACGTTCGATATGTTCCATGATTCCCGGGATTAAGACGTTTTCGCCGTCGCTAATTGCGTCCACTTCTACTTCTTGCCCGCTCACATAACGGTCTACTAAAACTGGGTGCTTCGGATTTACTTTTACCGCGTTAGTCATATAATGTTTTAACGCTTCTTCTGATTCAACAATTTCCATCGCCCGGCCGCCAAGCACGTAGGATGGACGTACGAGGACAGGATAGCCAATGCCAGTCGCTACCTTGATTGCTTCCTCTACCGAAGTGGCCGTTTTCCCAGCTGGTTGCGGGATTTGTAAGATTTCTAATGCTTTTTCAAAGGCATCACGGTTTTCCGCGCGGTCGGTATCTTCTAAGCTTGTTCCAAGGATTTTCACGCCGCGTTTTGCTAAACCGTCTGCTAAGTTAATTGCCGTTTGACCGCCGAATTGTACGACAACCCCTAGTGGCTGCTCGATTTCAATAACATGCATCACATCTTCTAACGTCAAAGGTTCAAAGTATAATTTGTCCGAGATACTAAAGTCAGTCGAAACTGTTTCTGGATTATTATTGATGATAATTGCTTCGTACCCCGCTTGCTGAATTGCCCAAACCGAGTGCACTGTCGCATAGTCGAATTCCACCCCTTGGCCAATCCGAATCGGACCAGATCCAAGCACAATCACGCTTTCTTTCGCTGATCTTGTCGATTCATTTTCGTCTTCATAGGTGCTGTAAAAATATGGCGTTGTCGATTCGAATTCAGCTGCACAAGTATCAACCATTTTGTAAACTGGGAAAAGATTTTGTGCTTTTCGTAAGTCGTAAATGGCTTGTTCGTCGATATTCCAGCATGTTGCAAGGAAAGCGTCAGAAAAACCAGCCCGTTTCGCCTCTACTAAAATGTCTTTGTTTTGCGGGTTTTCTTTAACACGATTTTCAAGTTCGATTGTTTTGCTTAATTTATATAAGAAGAATAAATCTATTTTTGTTTTCTCGTGGAGTTGTTCGATTGTTTGGCCGCGGCGTAGGGCTGCTGCTAGGAAGAATAAGCGATCATCTTCTGGGAAACAAATTTTGCGTTCTAATGTTTCTTCATCGGCATTTTCGGCTTCTTCTAATAATAAATGATCCGCGCCGATTTCGAGTGAGCGTACTGCTTTTAAAAGGGCCTCTTCCCAAGAACGACCGATTGCCATGACTTCTCCAGTTGCTTTCATTTGCGTTCCAAGACGGCGATCTGCTTGTTCAAATTTGTCGAAAGCAAAGCGTGGAATTTTCGCAACTACATAATCTAGTGTTGGTTCAAAATGAGCGAAAGTTGTTCCTGTTACTGGGTTCCTGACTTCATCTAGTGTTAAGCCAACCGCGATTTTCGCTGCTAGTTTGGCAATCGGATAGCCCGTTGCTTTGGAAGCTAGCGCGGAAGAACGGCTCACACGTGGGTTTACTTCGATAACGTAGTAGTTATAACTATCCGGATCAAGTGCCAGCTGAACGTTACAACCACCTTCTATTTCTAGCGCGCGGATAATTTTCAACGATACATCGCGTAACAGTTGGTATTCGCGGTCGGATAGCGTTTGGCTCGGTGCAACAACAATCGAATCCCCTGTATGTATGCCAACTGGGTCAATATTTTCCATGTTACAAACAACCATCGCGTTATTATTCGCATCACGCATTACTTCATATTCGACTTCTTTAAAACCAGCAATACTTTTTTCTAGCAAACATTGCGTTACTGGACTTAGTTTTAAACCACTCGTTACGGTTTCAATCAATTCTTGTTCATTGTGGCAAATCCCGCCACCAGAGCCACCAAGCGTATAAGCCGGGCGGACGATAACTGGATAGCCGATGCGTTCAACAAAAGTATAAGCTTCATCCAAGTTATGGATAATATCACTATCTGGCACCGGTTCGCCAAGTTCATTCATCAAGTCGCGGAAAGCTTCGCGGTCTTCCGCTTTTTTAATCGCCGTTAAATCCGTTCCAAGTACTTCTACATTACACTCATCCAAGATTCCCGCCGCAGAAAGTTCCATCGCCATATTCAACCCCGTCTGTCCCCCAAGCGTTGGTAAAATGGCATCCGGGCGCTCTTTACGAATGATGCGCGATACAAAATCAAGTGTAATTGGCTCAATGTAAACTTTATCAGCCATTTCTGCATCGGTCATAATCGTCGCTGGGTTCGAGTTTACTAACACCACTCGGTAACCTTCTTCTTTTAAACTCAAGCAGGCTTGCGTTCCAGCATAATCAAACTCCGCTGCTTGTCCAATAACAATCGGACCTGAGCCGATTACAAGAATTGTTTTTATATCGTCGCGTTTAGGCATGTAATTCATCCTCCTCTTTCCCATTCATCATTTCCATAAACTCATCAAATAAATAGTTCACGTCGCTTGGTCCCGGGTTTGCTTCTGGATGATATTGTACTGTGTATGCTAGAAACTCTTTATGCGCCAGACCTTCCACCGTTTCATCATTTAATTCAATATGTGTTACTTTTAAATCTGTTCCAATAAGCGATTCTTTTTCTACCGCGTAGCCATGGTTTTGCGCCGTAAAGTCAACGCGTCCCGTAGCTAGTTCTTTCACTGGATGATTCGCGCCACGATGACCGAATTTCAGTTTGAACGTATCCGCCCCATTTGCCAGTGCAAACAGTTGGTGACCTAAGCAAATTCCGAATAGTGGCAGTTTGCCTTGAATACCGCGAATCATTTCTAACGCCTCTGGAACGTCTTTCGGATTCCCAGGTCCATTTGATAACATCACGCCGTCCGGATGCATCGCTAGAATTTCTTCTGCTGTTGTATTGTAAGGAACGACCGTCACATAGCAATTACGTTTATTCAGTTCCCGCAAAATCGAGCTTTTCACGCCGTAATCCACTAGCACTACCCGTTTGCCATCGCCCGGGCTTGCAAATGCTTTAGCCGAGGAAACTTCATGTACTTGATCGACTGGCAAGCGAACCGAACGCAAGTGATGCAGTAGTTCTTCTTTATCTGCCGTTTCTGCTGCCAAAATCCCTTTTAATGTACCTTCTTTACGGATTAATTTCGTTAATTTTCGTGTATCGATTCCCGCGATTCCCGGGATGCCTTTTTCTTTTAAAAATTCATTTAGTGTAATTTGGTTGCGCCAGTTGGACGGGAATTCTGCGACTTCACGCACCACAACCCCTTTAACAGCAGGATTTATCGATTCAAAATCGTCGCGGTTCACGCCGTAATTTCCAACAAGTGGATACGTAAAAGTGATAATTTGGCCGTAGTAGGAAGGGTCTGTAATCGTTTCTTGGTAGCCCGTCATTCCCGTATTGAATACTACTTCGCCAATAGTTTCCTTTTCACTACCAATCGCATCACCGATAAAATAATTGCCATCTTCTAGCATTAAAATTCGCTTTGTCATTTGATTTCCCCCTCATTGTATACAAGCGTTCCTTCTGCAAACGTTGCTACCGGCCAACCGATACACGTTTCTCCAACAAATGGTGTGTTTTTTCCTTTTGAGAAAAATGTAGCTGGGTCGATATTCGCTTCTTTTTCTAAATCAAGCACGACGATATCCGCTACAGCGCCTTCTTCTAGTTTGCCGTATGGTAGTTTAAAGCATTCGGCCGGCTTCACAGTCATCCAGTCGATCAGTTGCTTTAATGTCCATTCGTTCGTTTTAACAAAATGTGTATATAGTAGTGGGAAGGCAGTTTCTAAGCCGACGATTCCAAATGCCGCTTGTTCCATTGGCACATTTTTTTCTTCGGCTGCGTGTGGCGCATGGTCCGTTGCGATAAAATCAATCGTGCCATCCAGCAAGCCTTCTAAAAGTGCCGCCCGATCTGCTTTGCTGCGAAGTGGTGGATTCATTTTCCAATTACCGTCATTTCCCGGAATATCTTCTTCGTCTAAAATTAAGTGGTGTGGCGAAACTTCTGCAGTAACGCGAATTCCCGCCCGTTTCGCATCACGCACAACCCGAACCGATTCTTTGGTCGAAATATGGCAGACATGATAGTGACAGCCTGCCGCTTCCGCTAACAAAACATCCCGCGCGATTTGAACAGACTCCGCAATATTCGGAATCCCTTTCAGTCCTTCTTTTTCTGCAAAAATGCCATCATGGACCACGCCGCCGTAAATAAGCGAGTTATCTTCACAGTGTGCCACAATCGCCATATCTAGCCCCGCAGCTCGTTTCATCGCCTCGTACATCGTCCCCGCTAGCTGCACGCCCACCCCGTCATCCGTGAAAGCAAATGCGCCCGCTTCTTTTAATGCTTCAAAATCTACCAACTCGTCGGTGCCAAGGCTTGTCGTAATCGACGCGTAAGGCAACACCCGAACCTCCGCTGTTTCTTTAATTTTCGCTTGTAAACTTTCCATTACTTCTTTGGAATCTGGAACTGGTTTCGTATTAGGCATCGAGCAAATCGTCGTATAACCACCGCGTGCTGCAGCTTTCGTTCCTGTTAAAATGGTTTCCTTATGCTCGCCACCTGGTTCGCGAAGATGTACGTGGACATCGATAAATCCCGGTGCAAGCAGTTTTCCAGTTGCGTCAAATTCTTCGCCACTCGTCGCCTCAATCGAATCTGCAATCAAGTCAACTTTGCCTTGCGTAATACGCACATCTTTCTTCTCTAACTCGCCTGCTTCATTTAACACTTGCCCATTTTTTAATACGTACATATTTTCGCCCTCTTTTCCTGTTCTTTTAAAATCGATTCCAAAATTGCCATCCTTATAAAAACGCCATTTGTCATTTGCGTAACAATCCGTGATTTTTCGCTTTCGACTAAGCTATCAGCGATTTCCACGTCACGGTTCACTGGGCTTGGGTGCATAATAATCGCATCCGCTTTTAATTTTGTCGCCCGTTCCACCGTCAAACCAAATTTTTCATGATAGCCTACTTTGGTAAATTGTTCCGTTCCGCTGTGGCGCTCATGTTGTACCCGTAAAAGCATCATCACATCGACCTTTTCGACAATCTCATCGACCGGTAAATACGTGCCATATGCTAAGTAACTTTCATCAAACCATTCTCTCGGCCCAGAGAAAAACAATTCCGCCCCAAGCCTTTTTAACACTTTCATATTGGAATTTGCTACCCGACTATGCCGAATATCGCCAGCAATCGCTACTTTCAACCCTTGAAAAGTGCCAAATTGTTCTTTTATCGTGAATAAGTCGAGCAGTGATTGACTCGGATGCTCCCCGCAGCCGTCCCCGCCGTTTACAATCGCAATCTCTAACTTTTCAAGTCCCGCGTAGTAGTTTTCTTCTGAATGCCTGATTACCGCAACATTCACTCCGACCGCTTGCATCGTGAGTAGTGTATCGTAAAGCGTTTCGCCTTTAGTCATGCTAGAGCTCGCTGCATCAAAGGAAACCACCTCGACACCTAACTTTTTCTCCGCTACTTCAAAACTCGTATGCGTTCTCGTACTCGGTTCAAAAAACATATTAACCGCAAAAGCCTGTTCATTAAAAGTTGCTTTTTTCCCGCGTTTAAATTGTGCCGCCTGCTCTAATAAATGCTCGATTTCATGGACGGTTAATGCTTCCATTGACAACAAATTTTTCATTTAAAGCGCCACCTTTTCTAATTCAATTTATAGAAAAACCTCTGGAGTATTATATCTGCAGAGGTTTTTTTGTCGTGTAGGATGTCAGGCTGATCTGTGCTCGGCTGGTAAGACTAAGTTTAAAATAATCCCAATAACTGCTGCGAGCGCCATGCCAGACAGTTGGAACGATCCTGCTTGAATGAACAAGCCGCCAATTCCTACTACTAGTACAACGGAAGCAATAATCATATTACGATTAACACTTAGGTCAATTTTATTTTCAATCATCATTCGAAGTCCGCTTGTCGCAATAACCCCAAAAAGTAGCAGGGAAATTCCGCCTAGAACTGCTGTTGGAACCGAGGTGATAACTGCATTGATGTAACCGATAAATCCGAAGAGAATGGCGAAAACTGCCGCTCCTCCGATAACAAACACGCTATATACTTTTGTAATTGCTAGAACGCCAATGTTTTCACCGTAAGTTGTTACAGGTGGTCCGCCGATAAGCGATGCGATAATCGAAGCAGTCCCGTCCGCAAGCAAGGAACGATGAAGTCCTGGGTCTTTAAAGAAGTTTTTATTCGTAATCCGGTTAAGTAGTAATTGATGCCCCATGTGTTCCGCCATCGTAACAAACGCAAGCGGCGCCATACTGAGAATAACTGTAACCGTGATAACTGGGTCAATATTAACAAATGGAATACTGAAATCTGGAATTTGGAAGAAAGAAGCATTTTTGATTAACGTATAATCTACCATCCCAAATGCCATACTCGTTAAGTAACCGACTGTGAAGCCGAATAAAATTGGAATTAAGCCCATAAATCCTTTGAAAAACATCATCGCAATAATGGTTGCTAGAAGAGTAATAACTGCTACTGCCAAAGTTTCTAAGTTATATTTACCATTGTTTGTCCCCATCGCCATCGCAGCTGCACTTGGAGCTAGCGATAAACCGATAACCATAATTACTGGTCCAACAACAATTGGTGGTAAAACTTTTTGAATCCACTCAACGCCTGCGTAGTAAACAATCAAGGAAACAATCGCATAGACAACGCCGACTGAGAATGTTCCGACCATAACTGCGCCTGGCCCTCCGCCAGATTTTGCGGCAAGTAGCGCTGTGATTGGTGCAATAAAGGTAAAGGAAGACCCTAGATATGCGGGGATTTTCCCGCGAGTAATTCCTAGATAAGCAAGTGTCCCGAGTCCGCTAGATACAAGCGCTACTCCCGGACTTAACCCTGTCACACTTGGCACAAAGATAGTAGAGCCAAACATAGTGAAAAGGTGCTGGATGCTAAGAATAATCCATTTATTGAGGCTTGGTCTTTCGTGTATATCTAGTACTGGTTTTGTTATTGTTTCTGTCGTTTCTGTCATTTTCTTCCCTCTTTCTTCATAAAAAATACCCCTTGTCTGTGTCGACAAAGAGTATAGAATAATCCCCTATAAGAAATTAATCACTCTTTGTCAGCCTCACAGGACTGCTTTTAAAAAAGTGTTACATTGTTATTCATTTTTGTTAATAATAACCGCATCTTCTGCATGATCCACATCAGTCAGGCGAACTTCTACTCGCTCGTTACCTGATGTTGGAATGTTCTTCCCTACATAGTCTGCTCTAATCGGAAGCTCTCTATGGCCCCGGTCAGCAAGCACTGCAAGGTGAATTTGCGAAGGTCTACCTACATCCATTAATGCGTCCATTGCGGCACGCACTGTTCGACCAGTGTAAAGCACATCATCTACAAGGACGACCTTTTTTCCACTAATATCAAATGGAATGTTCGTTCCGTGCACTGCTGGCTCACGAGTTTCATCATCTTTGAAAGATAAATCATCGCGGTAAAGTGTGATATCAATATCCCCAACCGGAATATCGATGCCTTCAATTTCAAGTATCCGTGTATGCAAACGCTGTGCAAGATAGATACCACGCGTCTTAATACCGACAAGCGCTAAATTTTTCGTGCCTTTGTTTCGCTCGATGATTTCGTAACTAACTCGAGTAAGCGCACGTTTGATTGCGGCCTCGTCCATGACAACTACTTGTTTTTGCATCCGAAATCTCTCCTTTTGTGCAAAAAAATAACCCTCTGCCAGTGTAAGCAAGGGAACGCGTACGAGTATACAAAAAACCCGTCCAATTATCGTCACCTTCTTAGCCTCTCTGGACTATGTTAAAGGACTTTATTTCATTAGACTTATCTTAACCGATAGAACTTCCCTTGTCAATCAAAAAAATATAAAATATGTTATACTACTTATAACAAAATAAAGGAGGCCACATCTATGGCTACATCTAAAGCAAGAAAGCAACGTCAAAAACTAGTGCGCGCGGGTCATTTAAATCCTGAAATCAAACGCAGCCCTTTTGCACTAATGGATTTAAGTTCCAAACAAACGAAAACAAAAAAAGGATATCTTTATAGTAAGAAACAGCAGAATCACCAAAGAGATGATTCTTTTTTTGTGACCTTTTTTAAGTTTTCACAATTTGTACATATTAGTAGCTTGAAATAATTGTTTCTATCTGGAAATCAGTCCATTTCATTAGCGCTTTGTGCTATGCTGTAATAGCTAAAAACATGTACTTTTATAGAGGTGAACAAAATGAGCATTATGAAAAGCTTATTACAACAAAAAGAAACCGTTGTGGAAGGCTGGCTTACGTATTATGTATCCGTGGATGATCCATACGTTTTCACACTAAAAAATGATCATCGTTTAATGGATGAAACGGGCTTTGTTTTAGAAAATCTATTTATAGGGATGACAGAAGATTTAAGGCAAATGAATACCTTCGCACGTGAGTTAGGGAAAGCACAATTTATTACTTCGCTTGGCATTTCGCATATTTTATTCCATATTCGTTTACTGGAAGAGTTCCTGCTTGATTATGCTTCCGAAAACAATGTAGAACCCACCAATTTCCGCGAATTATATTTATTTAGTATCAAGCTGCATCAAGTATTTAGTAGCTTTACGCAACACTTAATCGAAGGCTATACCTTTGCGACGGAACAAATGATTCTAAAAAAAGAAAATCAAGTTATCAAAGAGTCCACCAAACTCATTTGGATTGCTGAAAAAGTATTTCTACTACCGCTGATTGGCAAAATTACCGATGAACGAGCAAAGCAAATTACCGAAACAGCGCTTTATGAAGCTTGCGAACAACCAGTGAACTATTTAATTATTGATTTATCTGGCGTGCAGTTAGAAGCTCCACATATCGGCGAGTACATTGAGAATTTCTTTTCCTCGCTGAAATTAGTAGGCGTCACACCGATTATCACTGGCATGCAACCACAAATGGCCAAAGTCATGGTGCAAGCTAATTTGACCGAACAAGGCATCAAAACCTACCCTACTTTGCGTCAAGCAACGAAAGTACTTATGAAAGAAAAAGAAGCAAGAAACGCCCGTAAATAGGCGTTCTTGCTTCTTTTTTAATCTTCTTGTCGTAATGATTTTAATACTTTTTCAAAAGAACTTGGTAGTGGCGCTTCAAACGTCATGCGTTCATTCGTTGTCGGATGATCAAATCCTAATTTTGCTGCATGAAGATATTGCCCGTTGCCTTTAATCGTATTTTTTGGTCCGTATTTCGGATCGCCTGCTAAAGGATGTCCGATATATTTCAAGTGGACGCGGATTTGGTGCGTACGGCCAGTGTCTAGTTTGCAATTAATTAACGTGAAACCAGGTAAACGTTCCAATACTTCAAAATGCGTTCTTGCTTCTTTGCCATCGCGTACGACAGCCATTTTTTGACGGTCTTCTTTTGCGCGGCCAATTGGTGCTTCAATCGTGCCTTTTTGGTGGACAATGTCGCCGTGGACAAGTGCAATATATTCTCTATCTGAGGTTTTGTCTTTTAATTGTTTAGCAAGTGATTCATGGGCGTGATCATTTTTAGCAACCATTAGTAAGCCCGATGTATCTTTATCAATCCGGTGGACAATTCCTGGACGGATTTTGCCGTTAATGCCGGATAAATCATCACAGTGGAATAGTAACGCATTCACAAGTGTACCACTCGCATGGCCCGCTGATGGGTGAACAACCATTCCTTCTGGTTTATTGACAACAAGCATATCTTTATCCTCAAAGTAAATATCTAGTGGAATATCTTCCGCTAATACTTCCAGTTCTTCTGGTTCACGAACTTCATAATGAATTTCGTCGCCTACTTGTACTTTGTAATTTGGTTTAGCAAGTTCACCATTTACTGTGATATCGCCATTTTTTAGCATTAGTTGAATCGCTGAACGACTTTTTCCCATCATTTCAGCAATCACTTTATCCACACGTTCGCGCGCGTGGCTTTCTTCTATAATCAATGTTTCATTCTGCATTATTTAATTCCTTTCGTTTTGCGGTCGTCTACAAAAACATACACGAGCATTAGTACGACACCAACTGAAAGCGAGGCATCTGCCACATTAAAGATTGGGAAGTAATAATTTCCCCAAACTGTTTGTACAAAATCTACTACTTCTTGATGCAAGACCCGGTCGATAAAATTACCAATCGCACCACCTAGAATAAACGCTAAACTAATGGAAAATAGTCGTTTTCCTTTGGCATATTTTTGCATAATATAAATTATAATTCCAATAACAACAACAGTAATAAGATAGAAAAACCACATATGCCCTTCTAAAATACTCCAAGCAGCTCCATCATTACGGTAGCTTGACCAGTATAAGAAACCAGGAATAACTTCTATTTTCTGTCCAATTTCCATATTTTGAACAACAATCCATTTAGTCAATTGGTCTAGCGCAACTACAGCTAGGGTGATTAGATAATAATACATTTTCCGAACCCTCTTTTCACATCAGTTAGATAAAAAGTACGCGCTCTCCTGTAAAAATAAGAAGAGCGCAATACTTCTTTGTTATTGTATGATAAATTGAAGCAAAAATAAAGCTGCAATTACATACATGACTGGTGAAGTACGTTCCTCGTTTTTCGTGAAAGCACGAAGAATGGGATACGCGATAAAACCAGCCGCAATTCCGTCTGCAATACTATACGTCAGCGGGATTAATACAATAATCAGTAGTGCTGAAAAAGTTTCTGCCGCATTCGATAAGTCCATTTCTTTAAATTCTTGCAGCATCGACATACCGATAATAATTAAAATCGGCGCAATCGCACTGTTCGGAATAAAAGATAATACCGGCATTAAGAAAAGGGATGCGATGAAGAAAATACCTGTCGTAATTGTTGCTAAACCAGTTTTTGCTCCACTCGCAAACATCGAGCCACTTTCAAGTGCAGAGATTGTTGGGCTTGTACCAAATAAGCCAGATAAAAAGGCGGTTAGTGAGCTAGCTTTTAGAATCCGTGGTAATTTTTCCGTTTGTTTGAGTTGTCTTACTTGTCCATTTGTAAGACCAACCGTTTCAAACACAATTACCATCGTCATCGTAAAGACGGCGCTCCAAAAACCAACACTCGCCATTCCGGAAAAATCAGCTTTAAAGAGTACATCACTCCACGGCGCAACGCTTATCGAAGCACCTCCAGCTTTCCCGGCAACACCAAACATCACACCAACGATTGTTCCGATTATTAAACTCCATAAGAAAGCGCCTGGAATTTTCCGAATAACTAAAATCATCGTTAATAAAAGTGTCACGAGTGTTGCTAAAACGAATGGATCACCTAAATCTCCAACGGCAATAATGGCATGTTTTCCGCGCGTTACGATTCCGCCTTTCTCAAGCCCTAGGAAGATTAAGAATAAACCTAACCCAACCGTAATCGCTTGTTTTAAAATCAGCGGAATAGCTTCATTTAATTTTCCTGCCAGTGGTGTAAACGCAAGAATCATAAATAATAAACCACTCATCGTAACAGCAGCAAGTGCAACCTGCCAACTTAATCCCATTCCTTGAACAAGAGTATACGCAAAGAGCGCATTAATCCCCATCCCAGGCATCAGAATAAGCGGTGCATTTGCCCAAAATCCCATTATCAAACAACCAAACGCCGAAATAAAAATCGTCGCTAGAACTGCTCCTTGATAAGGAACTCCAGCCTCCGCTAAAATCGAGCTATTGACGACAATAATATATGCCACCGTAAAAAAGCCAATCATACCAGCCAAAAATTCGGTCCGGATATTGGTTTTATGCTCGTTCAGCCGAAATACTTTGTTGAAAAATTTCTGCATACTTTTTCCTCATTATGAAATTGTCCCTCTCCCAACCCGCAGAGTATTGCCCCTGCCACAGAACTTTATTATAACAAAGATAGCACGTATACGAAAGGAAAAGTTTTTTGTTACGCCGCCACTTCGCCGGATTTGTGCTATAATCTGAATGGATGCAAAAAGGAGATGATTACTTGCAACAAACAGTCACATATGGGGCAAAATGGAAACAATTTTTAACAATATTCACACCGATAGTCATTACGCAACTCACACTTTTCTCCATGACATTTTTTGATACGACGATGAGTGGAAATTATTCGAATCAAGCGCTAGCTGGTGTAGCGATTGGTAGCTCGTTTTGGGCTCCGGTGAATGCCGCTTTTTCTGGGTTACTGATGGCCATTACGCCAATCATCGCCCAATTAATCGGGGCGAAGAAAGAAAAACAAGTCAAAAACACGGTGCATAACGGTCTATATATTGCTTTATTTTTAGCATTTATTTTAATTCTTATTAATTTTTTAGTCGTTCCAACGATTTTGACACACATGCCAGTTACGGCAGAAGTCGCGGATATCGCCCGTCATTTCTTGAACGGCATTTGTATCGGGATTCCCGCTTTCTTTATTTCCGCGATTCTGCGTTCTTTCATTGACTCGCTTGGATTGACTCGGGTGACGATGCTGATTACGCTTTGTACCGTTCCATTTAATATCTTTTTAAATTACTGCTTTATTTTTGGGAACTTCGGCTTTCCGGAAATGGGTGGTGCTGGTAGTGGTTACGCGACAGGAATTACGTATTGGCTCGTTGTTTTAGTTAGTGTGATTTTGATTCAAACACAAACGAGATTACGCAAGTTCGGTATTTTTAAAAGCCTTACCGCGCCTCGTTTTTCGAAGGTAAAAGAGATTATCGGGATTGGTGTGCCAAACGGGTTAACAATTTTATTTGAAACGAGTATTTTCTCGGCGGTGACGATTTTAATGGGCGCTTTTGGGACGGAAACGATTGCGGCGCATCAATCAGCAAATAGTGTTTGTACGTTGCTTTACGCCTTCCCGCTTAGTGTCGCTTCTACGCTGACCATTCTTGGTGGTTACGAAACCGGCGCGAAACGCTTAAAAGACGCCCAACAGTATCGCCATATCGGCATGACCGCTGCGATTTTGATTGGTTGCGTGAACGGAGCTATCCTATTTTTCTTCCGCGATACAATTGCCGGATTTTACACGAATGACCCCGCGCTTATTGATTTAATTATGCATTTCTTAGTTTACGCGATTCTGTTCCAATTTGCGGATGCTGTCTTGTCGCCAGTTCTTGGGGCACTTCGGGGGTATAAAGATGTTACAATCACCTCGATTGTTGCCTTTATTTCTTATTGGTTGATTGGCCTTCCAGTCGGCTACGGCTTATCCTTTACGAATTTAGGACCATTCGGTTACTGGATTGGTTTAAGTACCGGCCTATTTGTCGCCGCATTTATTTTATCGCTTCGAGTTCGGAAAACGGAGCAAAAACTTTCCTTAAACGCAAAAAACGCAGAGATTTCAAGTTAATCTCTGCGTTTTTTTTATTTAGCTAAACCATCATGAATTTTATCTAAATTGTAGCGCATCATTTCTAAATACGTGTCGCCCACTTCGCCTTTTTTCGCCGTCGAATCCGTGAAAATTTTCGCAAAAATTGGTACGCCAGTTTCTTTAGAGACACTTTCCATACTACGTGGATCTACGCTAGTTTCCACAAATAGATTAGGCACTTTTTCTTTTTCCACAATGCCGACAATTTGTTTCATTTGATCTGGTGTGCCTTGGCTTTCTGTGTTGATTTCCCAAATATAGGCTGCTTTCAAACCGTAGCGAGCTGCAAAATATTTAAATGCGCCTTCGCTCGTTACTAACGTTTTTTGATTTTCTGGCAAATCAGCATATTTTTGTTCGGCTTCTTTATCTAATGCGTCCAGCTTCGCAATATATTTTGCCGCATTATCTTTGTAAAACGCCGCATTGTCTGGGTCTGCTTTTACAAGTGCATCTCGCACATTTTCTGTGTAGATAATTCCGTTATGCAGGTCGAGCCAAGCATGTGGATCGGTTTCGGACGTTTTCCCTTTTTCGGTTAAATATTTGGGTTGCACTCCTTTACTTAATTCCACCACTTGATCTTTGTCGTCTCGTGATTTATCTGCAGTTTCAAGCATACGGTCAAACCAACCGTTCCCCGTTTCCAAATTCAATCCATTGTAAAAAATTAAATCTGCATCTGATGCACTTTGAATATTGGCTGGCAACGGATCATATTCATGCGGATCCACACCAACTGGCACAATACTATGAAGCTCGATTTTGTCCCCGCCGACATTTTTAACAATATCCGCTAAAATCGAATAGGTTGCTACTACATTTAATTTTCCATCTGTATTTTTCGAAGCACTATTTTGACTGGAACACCCCGCAAGTACTACAACTAACGCGAAAAGTGCCACAACGAGCATTTTTTTCATTCGATGACCTCCCTCTTTTTAGAAAATAATAAGCCTTGTTTTGGTGCGAATAAAAAGGCGATAAAGAAAATAATCGTCGCAACTAACACCATTGCCGCACCAGATGCTAGGTTAAAAATATAGCTAAAGTAAAGTCCGATAATCGCACTCACTGCCCCAAATGTAGAAGCAAGAACAATCATTTTCGATAATTTATTCGTAAGCAGATAAGCCGTCGCTGCTGGCGTAATTAACATCGCCACCACTAAAATAATGCCAACCGTTTGCAAAGCCGAAACCGTTACAAGCGTTAAAAGTAGCATCAAGAAATAATGCAAGAATTTCACATTGAGGCCGTAAGCTTCTGCCATCACTGGATCAAACGAACTAACGAGAAATTCCTTATAAAAAAGTGCCACAAGCGAAATCACCAGTATCGCAATAATAATCGTCATCCACATATCCGAACTCCGCACCG
This sequence comes from Listeria swaminathanii, assembly GCF_014229645.1. GTDB lineage: Bacteria > Bacillota > Bacilli > Lactobacillales > Listeriaceae > Listeria > Listeria swaminathanii. The sequence continues at coordinate 73,706 of NZ_JAATOD010000002.1, forward strand.
CAAGCACATTCCCAAATAAAATATGATACAAATCCGTACTACTTTTCGCAAAAGATATTAAAATAATCCCGAGTGCGAAAAATGCGCTAAAAACAATCCCAATTGCTGTATCATTTTTGATTCGGCTTTTTTGATTAACAAAACCGATGCCAAGCGCCGCCGCAATACCAAACGTTGCAGCCCCTATAAAGAAGTTCATCCCCATCATGTAAGAAATCGCCACACCCGGCAACACCGCATGAGAAATCGCATCTCCCATGAGTGACATCCCTCTTAAAATAATAAAACTACCAATCACACCCGACACAATCCCAACTGTCACAGAAGTAATCAGTGCCTTTTGTAAAAAACTATATTGCATCAAGCCTTCTAAAAACAACATCGTCTACACCCCCGCCGCAAATGCTACCGGCGCGTCACCGTAAGCAAATTTAATTTTCTCTTCTGTAAATGTTTGTTCTACTGGACCGTGTGCTACTAATTTTTTATTGAGTAAAATGATATCGTCAAAGTAAGCCGCCACTTTATGGAAATCATGATGCACAACGACAATCGTTTTCCCATTGTCTCTTAGTTTTTTTAATAGCCGCATAATCAGCGCTTCACTCGTCATATCAATGCCAGCAAACGGTTCATCTAAAAAGAAAATCTCGGCATGTTGCGCAAGTGCGCGTGCGATAAATACCCGTTGTAATTGGCCACCTGATAGTTCGCCGATTTGTCTTTTCATAAAGCCTGTCATTTCCACTTGTTCGAGCGCGTCTAATGCGAGTTGTTTCTCTTTCTTTCCGGGACGTTTAATTAGTCCGAGCGCTGGATACGTTCCGAGCAGCACCATATCAAAAACCGTAATCGGGAACGTTAAATCCACTTCGCTTCGTTGCGGTACGTATGCGATTTTCTTTCTCCAATAGGAAAGTGGCTTATCGGCTAAAGTCACTTGACCTTGTTCACGAGGAATTAGCCCCATCATTCCTTTCAATAAGGTTGATTTACCAGCCCCATTCGGACCGACGATGCCTGTTAATTTTCCTGTTGCTATTTGAAGTGTGACATTATCAATTGCCACTTTTTGCTTGTATGCGATTGTTAAACCTTGGATTTCCATGTATACCACCCTTTTCCTTCAAGACTAAATTTTATACATAACTAAAAATGTTTCCTTAGAGCAACTTTCATCCAAAGTATAACGAAGAATCTTTTTGTTGTAAAGTAAAATGTTCATAAAAAAATCCCGCAGCCGATTAGACTACGGGATTTTTACTATTTATTTAATGGAACCGTCTGCTAATTTTTTGAGTAGTTTGCGGAATTCCGCTTGTTCATACTCGGAAAAAACAGCAAAGCGTTTGACGATCATTTCTTTTTTCTTTTTATCAATTTCTTTGACAAATTCCTCGGCGTTTGCGGTTAGTCTTAGTTCAATAATGCGGCGGTCTACTTCAGAACGATGACGTGTAATAAACTGTTCTTCGACTAAAGTATCTGTAATGGCTGTAATGTGACTGGCTGAAACATCAAGCGTTTTAGCTAATTCCGATGTTTTCGTAAGTCCGCTCGAAATCAAACTCAAGACCCGGTATTCGCTACCACTTAATCTTTTATCGAGTACTGCTTCAACTTCGTGACGAAAACTATTAAAAATTCGCTTAATCAATGTTTCAATTTCTAAGTATGTTTCCATTTTTTTTGCTACCTCCAGTTTTTCAAAAAAATTGTACGTTTACTTCACCAAGGCTTTTGCTTTTTGTAGTTGTGGATCTGTTTCTTTTAGATGTTTTTGCGTTAATTCGACTAATTTATCGGTTGTTACACCTGTCATAATTCCCGTTACATCTAATTTGTTTGCTGCTTGGAATCTCTCAACAGCATATTTTGTATCTATATCGTATAAGCCGTCTACTTTTCCAACGTTATAGTCTAGTGCTTTGAGCATGGTTTCGATGGTTCTTACATCATCACCGAAATCGCCATTTTGGTAGACTTTTGTGGAGGAAGGAATAGTCATGGTTGCGTAATTTGGCATGTTCACAACCACGTCTGGCGTAATACCTTTTTCATGAATCCATTCGCTATTTGGTGTTAACCATTTTGCGACTGTTAGTTTTAGTGTCGACTCATCGGATAAAGTAGTCGCTGTTTGGACAGTCCCTTTACCGAATGATTTTGCTCCGACAAGTTTAATGCCGCCAGATTCTTTCGCTGCTGCTGCAAGAATTTCTGAAGCACTTGCGCTCCCACCATCAATAAGCATGGTAGTTGGTACTTTTACTTTATAATCGCCATGTGAGCTGCTATCGGCTTTAATGGCTGATTTACTGCCATCTTTCCCTTGTTCTTGTACGACAACTTTGCCATCAGGAACAAACAGACTAGAAATAGAAACGGCTTGGTCAAGTAACCCACCAGGATTTCCTCGTAAGTCAATGACAAGTCCTTTCATGCCATCTTTTTCAAGGGATTTGAGTGCTTTTTCAAGCTCATCATAGGTTGTTTCAGAAAATGTGCTGATTGTGACGTGCGCAATTTTATCGCTGCCCATTTCTTTATAAACGGTTTCGATTGGAATTTCATCGCGTGTAATCGTAACATCAAATGGTTTATCTTCATTGGAACGTTGAATCGTAAGGGTTACTTTTGTTCCTTTTTCACCGCGGATTTTTTGAGTTGCTTCGGTTGCGGTATCGCCTTTGACAGACTTCCCGTCTACTTGTGTAATAATATCTTGCGGGCGTAAACCAGCTTTTTCGGCTGGAGAGTTTTTGATTGGAGAAACAACGACGATTGCGCCATCTTTTTCTTGAATTTCAGCGCCAATCCCTTCAAAACTAGAAGAAATCGTATCATTGAAGGCTGATGATTCTTTTTTCGACATAAAAGTGGAATAAGGATCATCTAACGAATTAACCATCCCGCTAATTGCTCCGTCTATCATGTTGCTTGATTTGGTATCTTTATAATATTTATTTGTAATTTCGTCGTATACATCATATAGCTTTGTAAATTCTTTTCGTTCTGGAATACTCACTTTGACTTGCTTGTCATCCCCTAAAGACATCACGATGGTTGTCACTAATGCCGTAACAAAGACAAAAGCGAATAATAGCATTATAAATGGGAATAACTTGATTTTTATATAACCATTGCCAGGTTTTGATTTTTGTTCTTCGTTTTTCTCCACTTTATCTGGTTCGTTTTGTGGGGATTGTTCCATCTTCCTTCACCACTTTCTATGTAAAATGTGGCTACTGCTAGCACATTTTATTTAACTCATTTATTTTACCAGTTTTCGGGTCATTTTGGTATCTTTTTTTCATGACATATAAAAAAGGAGAATTCCGCTAAGAATCCTCCTTTTGCTTTTAAATTAAGCTACTTCATATCCTGCTTCTTCTACAGCATCAATAAGCGCATCTTCTGTTACTTGTCCTTTTTCGAATTCAACTGTCGCTGTTCCTTCATCTAAGGAAACTACCGCATTTTTCACGCCACTTACTTCTGATAAAGCTTTTGTTACGCGAGCCTCGCAGTGTCCACAAGTCATACCTTCTACATTCAAAATTAGTTTTTCCATATTTTTCTCCTCCTATGATTTAAATTTATATCTTTTTAAGCGTAGCGCATTCGTTACAACGGAAACGGAACTAAATGCCATTGCAAGACCTGCTACCCATGGTGCAAGTAAGCCTAATGCGGCAATCGGAATACCCGCACAGTTATAGGCAAGTGCCCAGAAAAAGTTTTGGCGAATATTGCGCATGGTTGCTTTGGAAAGTTCGATTGTTTCTGGAATCAATGTCAAACGATGACTTACAAGTGTTACGTCGCCTGTTTCAATCGCGATGTCTGTTCCTGTCCCGATACTAATCCCAATATCACTTGCTGCAAGGGCTGGCGCATCGTTAATGCCATCGCCAACGAAAGCAACGATATGGCCTTCTTGTTGTAATTTTTCTACTAATGCACTTTTATCATTTGGTAGTTGTTCGGCAAAAAACATATCGGTTCCTAAATCTTTCGCCATATTCTCAACAACAACTGCTTGGTCACCAGAACAAATAGCGGTTTTGATGCCTTGTGCCTGTAGTTTTTGGATGGCTTCTTTTGCTTCTGGTCGCGGTGTATCGGATAAAGCGAGTGCGCCGGCATATACGCCATCGATTGCCATTGCAACAACGGTTTTTCCAGCGTGCATCCAACTTTCAATTAACTCATCTGCTTCTTTTGGTATCGTTGTAAGTGCAGAAACATAGCGGTAAGCTCCTAATTCGACCTTACTTTCATCCAAAGTACCTGTCATCCCGTGTCCAGCTTTCGCACGAATTTTCCCTTGTTTAATCGCGGATACATCGACATTTTCAGACTCTAGCATCTTGATAATTGCTCTTGCAATCGGATGCTCTGATTGTTGTTCCATTAAGAATAAATAAGCGAAAAATTGATCATGTGCTGCTTTTTTATCGCTAACTTCTAATTTTCCCTCTGTTAAAGTACCAGTTTTATCAAAAATGATTGTGTCGACTTTTGATGTACGTTCTAAATGTTCGCCACCTTTAAATAATATCCCACTTTCGGCGCCTTTACCAGTTCCAGCCATGATAGCGGTTGGTGTTGCGAGTCCGAGCGCACACGGACAGGCGATAACTAACACAGCGATGGCAGCTTCGAGCGAGCCATCCACAGTACCAGTCACAATGTACCAAATAATAAATGTCACAGCAGCAATCCCTAGTACAATCGGAACAAAAATACCGGAAATTTTATCAGCTAAGCGTTGAATTGGTGCTTTAATCCCTTGCGCTTCCTCCACCAAACGGATAATCGATTCTAAAACCGTTTCTTCCATACGTTTCGTGATTTTTGCTTGGAAAGCCCCGTCAAAGTTAATCGTAGCCCCAATAACCGAGTCACCTGGCTTTTTCTCTACTGGCACAGGTTCACCAGTAATCATCGCCTCATCAATACTTGTTTCGCCGGAAATGATTTCTGCGTCCATTGGCACTTTTTCACCTGGACGAACTAGGATGACATCACCAATTTTCAGAGAATCTACTGGCACTAGCCATTCTTTCCCTTCACGAATAACGGTTGCTTCTTTTGCTTGTAGTTCAAGTAGTCCAGCAATTGATTCGGTTGTTCTCGAAGTGGCGTACGATTCTAGCAATTTACCTAATAAAATTAACGTAATCAGAACCGCACTTGTTTCAAAATAGTAATGTGGCATCACGCTTGGATCAATCATGTGACGAATATATTCCACCACACTATAGAAATAAGCAGCAGATGTACCGAGCGCAACTAAAACGTCCATGTTCGCACTTTTACCTCGAAGTGCTTTATAAGCCCCATCATAAAAGCGCCAACCAATATAAAATTGCACAATTGTTGCGAGTACTAATTGGATTGTTGGATTAATCCAGTTGCCAATCGTTTCTGCAAAGGCCATTTCGTGAATATACGGAATATGTGTGACCATCGTAAGCAGTAAAGGAAGTGATAGAACGGCGGAAAGAATAAAACGTCTTACTTCTTTTTTGAAATTCTTCTCTAAAACCGCATCTTTTTCTTCTTTGGTCATTTTTTCTGCTGCATCGTAACCCGCATGTTTGACGACTTTAATTAAATCTTCTGTCGATGTTACTTCTGGATCGTAATAAACGGCCGCATTTTCTGTTACTAAATTGACGTTCGCTTTTTCCACGCCTTCTGCTTTATTTAACGATTTTTCAATTCTCGTGGAACAAGCCGCACAAGTCATTCCAAAAACGTTTAAATCTTGTCTTACATATTTATCGCTCATCTTATATACCCCCCTCAGGTTTTAGAAAATTGACGTATTGCTTTAAGTAAGTCCTCCATTACGTCATCTTCCCCATTTTTCGCTGCATCGACAACACAGTGTGCCGTATGATGTTCGAGTACTTGCAAGCCAACATTTTTGAGCGCTTTATTGGCTGCTGAAATTTGAACTAAAATGTCTGTACAATATCTATCATCCTCGACCATTTGAGCAATACCGCGGATTTGGCCTTCGATACGTCGCAAACGATTTTGAAGTAATTTTGTTTCGTCTTCTTTGCGTGGAACAATTGGTTGGTCGTGTTTCATTTTTTCTCCTCCTTTGTTTCTACAATTAACAGTATACCCCCTATAGGTATTTTATGCAACCATTTAATTTCTGTACGCATAAAAAAAGCCATAAACAAATGAATGTTTATGGCTCAAAAGCTTGTTATTTCGCGGCATCTACTTTCTTTTGAAGTGCCTCAACTTGCTCAAAAAATTCTTCTAACGTCCAGTTATTCTTGTAAATAATCGTTGCGGCATCTTTGCCAACATAACGATAATGCCAAGATTCGTATTGATATTTTGTAATATCTTCGCGACCTTTCATATAACGCAGGATAAAGCCGTAATTATGCGCGTTTTCCTGTAACCATTTGCCTTCTGGAGTATTTCCGAAAGCTTCTGTTAGTTCATATGATTGGTTTTCAGAAGAAATATCCATCGCTAAACCAGTTTGGTGTTCACTTGTTCCTGGATAGGCTACAGCTTCTCTTGCTTTTTGGTCCCCTTTGGCATTAACTTCTGCTTGGAATACCTCTTGTTGGCGTTTATACGAACGATAACCAGATACGGCAAATAGTTTCTTACCATCTTTATTCGCAGCAGCAAACATCTCTTCTAATCCTTTAGCAGCGTCTTTTCTCAGTTGTGCTTTTTCGACTTGTTGATTGCCGAAAGAAAATGTCACATTAGGACGAACTAAGTCTGGTGGGGTATATGTTGGTTGCAAGGAGAAATCTTTGTTGGCAAGAACCAGCATGTTTTCCTCGTTTTCAATATACTTTATGCCATTTTTTTCCGTTAGTTTATTTTGTTTATCAATATACGGATAAAGTGGGTCTTTTTCTAATTCTGCGAGTGATTGATTTCCAGCCGATTTTTGTTCCACTTTAGCGACCGAATCAGCATTTGTACCGCCGAAATATTGATCTTCCACCGTATGCACACAACTGATGCTGATAGCTAAAGCAATTGTTAATAAAGAACTCATATATGTTTATCAACCTTCCTGTATACATTAAGTCTAATTCTAAGTTAGTAATTAAAATTATTTTATGGCAGCTTCTAACGCCACAACAATCATATCATTAAAAGTAGTTTGGCGCTCTTCTGCCGATGTTTCTTCCCCAGTAAAAATGTGGTCACTTACTGTTAAAATAGCTAACGCGCGACGACCATATTTTTGCGCTAACGTATAAAGTGCGGCTGCCTCCATTTCGATTCCAAGTACCCCGTAGTCAGCTAATTGTTGCTTATCCAGTTGGTCATTATAAAAACGATCCGCAGAAAACACATTGCCGACTTTAATTGATAATCCTTTTTCGATACCTGCATCATAGGCTTTCTTCAGAAGAGAAAAATCTGCAACTGGCGCAAAATCTACTCCTGCAAAAGTGTTACGATTTATTTGTGAGTCTGTGGAAGCTGCTTGCGCGATAACAACATCGCGTACTTTTACGTCTGCTTGAATCCCGCCCATTGTACCAACGCGAATCAAGTTTTTCACATCATAGCTTTGAATTAATTCATTTACATAAATCGAAATTGATGGAATGCCCATCCCAGTTCCCATTACAGAAACTTTTTCGCCTTTATATGTACCAGTAAATCCTAGCATTCCACGCACTTGGTTGAATAACACGACATCTTCCAAGAATGTTTCCGCAATGTACTTCGCTCTTAACGGATCTCCTGGTAATAAAATAGTTTCTGCAATTTCCCCTTGTTTTGCTTCGATATGTACGCTCATCTTTTTTCCTCCTAGTGTTTGTTTTTCTCTTCATCTAGCAAATAAGCATCCCAAAGCTCATCGAAAATAGACATTCCCGGCAAATATGGCGCGTTAAACTCCAGATAATCACAAAGAATATGATAATTTCTCGTTTGCTTTGGAAAACTATGATCTCGGTATGCATTGTTGGCAAATTCCGTTTTCTGATCTGTTAGTTTCGGGTCCCGATATGTCATTAAAAAATGATAAAATGATCTTCCCAACGTACAACACACTCCGCTCTTTTTATGCTTTAACTATAGTTGATTTCCTGAAAAAAATAAAGTTAATTTTCTAGTTTAGTTAGAATTTCTTCTGCAAGTCGATGCGTCTCCAGTGCATCTTCCTTAGAAATTGGTGCTTTCTCGCCATTTCGCACAGCCGTTAAAAAGGCTTGGATAATCGAAACAAATCCTCTTTTATATAGCGTTGTTTCCCAGTCGCCAAAACGTTCAAATCGTTCTGTCGTGCCTTCATAAATATGGGTTTCTGTAACATTTTCCACTTCATATTTAGCGCTCGGTGTCATCACTGCTAAGCGTTCTTCATTCACGCCACTATCGCGATTCATGATAGCAGTCGCCACTTTACCTCCTGCTGTAATTTGCACAGTGACACTTGCCAGAAGTTCCTCTTGCCAAACTGGGAAAACAGTTAATTGCTCTATTTTAGCGTCTAATAAAAAGCGGACTGTATCAAGGACATGAATAAAATCATCGTAAATAAATGTACGAGCCTCGCCCGGTTGCGCCGCGCGATTCTTTTGCATAATAATCATATTCGTCTCTGTTAGTGCTTTTAATTCTTGATATTTCGGTGCGTAACGACGGTTAAAACCAGTCATCAACAGCGTGTCTTGTTCTTCTGCTAGGCGCGTTAATTCCTCTACTTCCGGTAAATTATCCGCAATTGGCTTATCCACATATACTGGAATATGATGCGCTAAAAAAGTTCGGATGACTTCCGGATGACTTGCTGTCGACGAATGAACAAATGCCGCATTGACACCCGACTCAATCATCGAGTGAATACTTTGGTGATAATGATCAAAACGATATTTCTCACTTAAATGCTTCAACTTCTGCGCATCCCTCGTATACAGATGCACCTCGATATTTTCCATTTCAGCAAAAACTGGCAAATATGCTTTTTGCGCGATGCCGCCAAGACCTACTACTGCTACTTTTAACATGTGTATCGCTCCTTTTCATAACAATGCCAGAGAATGATTTCGCGATATTATTCTACGCATTTCATTTTCTGGCATCATTTGTTTATTCAAAGATTCTTTTATATGCTTGGTAGCCTTCTTCTTCCAACTTATCCACAGGAATGAATCTAAGCGCTGCAGAATTAATACAGTAGCGAAGTCCACCTTTGTCTTGTGGTCCATCCGGAAAAACATGCCCTAAATGTGAATCAGCATCAGCGGACTTCACTTCCGTCCGAATCATGCCGTGAGTCAAATCTCGATGTTCGATAACTTCTGTTTCATCGATTGGCTTAGTAAAACTCGGCCAACCGCAGCCAGCATCGTACTGATCATTGGATGAAAATAACGGCTTTCCTGAAACAATATCTACATAAATGCCTTTCGCCCCATTATCATAAAATTCATTTTGAAATGGGCGTTCGGTACCCGCTTTTTGGGTCACATTATATTGTATATCTGTAAGTTGTTTAAGACGCTCGTTCTTTTTACTTTCATCCATTTGATTTCACCCTTTCCAGTTGGCATCTATGAATGCAGCACGACCTGAAGCAACTTGATAGCCTTCATAGTGCGCTTTTTCTTTTTTGTAGAAATCTTGGTGATATTCTTCTGCTGGATAAAATGTTTCTGCTTTGGCAATTTCTGTCACAATTGGCTTTTTAAATCTGCCGCTTGCATCAAGTGCCGCTTTCGATTTTTCAGCGATTTCCTTTTGTTCTTCATTGTGGTAGAAAATAACTGGGCGGTACGAATCGCCGCGGTCGACAAATTGACCTGCTGCATCGGTTGGATCTGTTTGTTGCCAATATACTTCGACTAGTTTTTCATATGGAAAAACCGCCGGATCAAATGTGATTTGGATTGCTTCTGTATGTCCTGTTGTCCCGCTGCAAACTTCTTTATAGGTTGGATTAACCGTATGACCGCCTGTGTAACCCGAAACGACTTTTTCAATTCCTGGTTGCGTATCAAAAGGTTTTACCATACACCAAAAGCACCCTCCAGCAAATGTTGCTATTTCAAGTGATTCTTTTGTCATAAAAATGCCCCCTAACTAGGATTCAGCCAGCCAAATTACTTAACTGGTACTAAAAGTGTAAACGAAATATCGTCTTTCTTCAAATTTAGCGTATCGGCGCGTACTTTTGTATCGCCTTGGAGTTTTAATTTATCTAAAGATAGATAGATTTTTTCTTTTTTAGGGATGATTGTAACCCAATCAGGGAATTTGTAGTTTTTATTTACATAGTTCATTACGTAAGATACAGGTAACGGTAATGCGCCGGCTGACATATCTTTGAGTGTTAATTCTACGTTGCCATTGTCGACTACTTTTGGTGAGAATTTTAAGTGCAGTTCAACAGGTTCACCGAAAATTTTCGCTTCTGCAGTAAAGTTAACGTTATTTGCTAGAAAAACTTTATAGCCGATTTCCTGATCCTTACTAAAATCTTCTATATAAGAACTGATCAATTGGTTTAAATCTGCTTTTGTTGTACTCGTTTGAAATTCAACCGCCGATTTATTGCTAATAAGGGTTGGCGTTGGTTCTTCTTGCGGGCTAAGTTTGAAAACTGCCACATAAATCCAACCAGCGGAAATAAGGAGCAAAGTGATTAATGTGATACAAATCCATTTCCAGTAATTGGGTTTTGGTTTTTTGGGAGCCGATCGTGTTTCTCTCTGCACGATTTTAACACCTTTCTATTTGGGAATATTGCCTTCGTTTAATTGCTCTACGATGGCTTTGTCTAATTCAGCTGTCATTTTTTCATACCCTTTATGATTGGGATGGAAATAATCATCTGACAGGAGCGGATTAGGTTTGTCTTTACTTGTATCATCGCGGTCTTCTATCACTTTGGCAATTGGTACAAAATACGCGTTTTTGTCTTGGGCGATAGTTTTCTTAGACGCAGCATTCCAGTCTGTAATCACTTCATCAAATTGTTTAATATGACTGAAGTAAGTCGTATACGGATTATAAATGCCCATTAAGAAAATTGCCGCATCATCGTTGTAAGAGCGAATATCTTTAAGTAGCGTTTCTAGTTCTTGCTGAAATTCTTTATTAGCTTCTGTAAAATCATCCACATCAACTTTTAACAAACGCGATTGCAAAATAGCCATGACATCATTACCGCCAATGGTAATCGTGATAACATTCGCCTTTTTGACGTCTTCTTGAAATTTTTCGTTTGTTTTCAAGCGTTTTTCTAATTGACCTATCTTATTTCCAGATACGCCATAATTACTAGTTTTTACGCTTGCGACATCGGGGTCTTCTTCTAGTTTTTCTGGAATAATACCGACATAGCCGCCTGTTTTATTTTCATCACCGATGCCTTCTGTTAATGAATCGCCCATGGCAACTAAATTAATCGGGATTTCTTTTGATTCTTTATAATACTTGATACCAAAAACTGCGCCAACTAGAAGCGCGATAACGAGCACGCTTCCTGTTAGCCACAGCCATTTTTTCTTTGTCATATGCAATCACTCACTTAGTCAGTATAGTACATAAATGCAAACGCGCCTGTTCCAGCATGTGTGGAGATGACTGGGTCTGCAAAAAATAGTGGAATTTCTGTTAAACCGGTTATTTCTTTCGATTCCGCGATAAAATCATCTGCTAAATTCAGTCCATTCGCATGAACAACGTCTAGCTGTTGAATTTTTTTCGGCTCATCTTTAATTAAATTCAAGCAATATTGTAGCACTTTTTTGTTACTGCGGACTTTCGTTTCTTCTTCTAATTGTCCGTCTGTTAGTTTGGCAATTAATTTGATATTTAAAAGGCTGCCTAGGAATCCTTGCATCCGGCCAACACGACCACCTTTAATTAAATTATCGAGTGTTACGACAACGATATATAGTTTTGTTTTGTCGCGAATATCATTAATTTTGGCGTGAATTTCTTCAACGGAATAATCACCAGACTGTGCCATTTCAGCTGCTTTCAATACTTGGAATGCTTGTCCGCGCGCTGTGTAATCGCAGTCTACTACAGTAATATTTCCTTCCACCATGTCTGCTGCTTGGCGTGCTGCATTGACAGTACCACTAAGCTTTTCGGTTAAGTGGATAGAAAGGATTTCATACCCTTCTGCCGTATATTTTTCATAGGCTTCTACAAAAGAACCAATTGCTGGTTGGGAAGATTTAGGTAATTCTTTCGTTTCTGCCATTCGCACCATGAATTCTTCTGGTGTAATGTCTGTTTTCGGATTATAAATTTTTCCGTCGATTTCTACTGTTAAATATAAAATGTCAATATTCCATTTTGCTGCTTCTTCTAATGTTAGTCCAGCAGTTGAGTCTGTGATAATTTTTATTTTCCTCATATAGCCACATCCATTTTTGCTTATTTTAATCTTATTATAACATTCCCGGCGGTATACACAACCTATAAACTAGTTTTAAGAAAAGAGAAAGAATTGGTATTTGCCTTTCTATTCTTCATTTTTTATCGTATGATAGACCTATAATCCTCACAAAATCTGTAGAAAAGTATGGTGATAAAATGAATGTCACTTCTTATAATTGGAAAGAAGAACTAGCGAACGCCATTACACATGGGGTTGGATTTATTCTTAGTATTCCCGCGCTCGTCTTACTTATAATATTCGCCGCCGGGAAAGATAATCCTCTTTATTTAACGAGTTTTTTAATTTATGGCATTTCACTGATGTTGCTTTATATTTGTTCCACTTTGCTTCATAGCTTTAAACCTTGCAAGGCGCGAACTGTTTTTAATATTATGGATCATGCTGCAATTTACGTTTTAATTGCTGGTAGTTATACGCCGTTTGTTTTGATTACGATTCAAGGAACACTTGGATGGACATTATTCGGTGTAATCTGGGGGCTCGCGATTGCTGGGATTATTTATAAAATATTTATGACTGGTAAATTAAAATTGTTGTCGACAATCGTCTACTTACTGATGGGCTGGATGGTGATGTTTGCGATTAAGCCACTTTATGCCGGACTAACACCAACTGGCTTTTGGCTTCTTGCAACTGGTGGTATTATGTTTACCGTAGGCGCGATTTTTTACAGTATTCCACGTGTTCCTTATATGCACGCGATTTGGCATTTGTTTGTTATTGCGGGAACAGCTTTTATGTATTTCTGTATTTTATTTTATGTGTAAATAGTGCTTTTTAAACCTTCTCAAATTTGAGGAGGTTTTTTTTATATAGTATGACACAATTGGGGCTTGTTTTTAATTATGTCATACTATATAATGATTAGCATAACATAATTAAAGGATGTGATTCCCATCGAACTTTCTCCTAGACAACATCAGATTGTTGCCTATGTTCGCGCAAATGAGCCCGCCACTGGTGACTCTATCGCCGCCCATTTAAAACTAACACGAGCTACCATTCGAGCTGATTTATCAATTTTAACGATGACTGGAATTTTGGATGCGCGTCCTAAAGTCGGCTACTTCTACTCTGGCTTAGAAAATAATCCGATTCATTTTGATGAAATTCGTCAGTTAAAAGTAGCAGATATTATGACCCAACCATTTTTCGCAAAAAAAGAAACTAGTGTTTATGACGCGATTGTCATGCTATTCATGGAAGATATTGGTAGTTTATACGTTGTCGATGAAGAGCAATTGGTTGGACTCGTTTCGCGAAAAGATTTATTAAAAGGTGCTCTTGCTGATGCTGATACGAAAGCCACACCAATTGCGACAATTATGACGCGAATGCCAAACTTAGTTACGGTTACTAAAGATGACACCGTCTTGCACGCCGCGGAACAACTCGTATTCCACCAAATCGATTCGCTTCCCGTTCTTGAAAACGCCAAGGTTGTCGGAAAAATTTCCAAAACACGTATTACATCACTTTTTGTCGATACAATAAAAAAGGTTTAATAGGAGGAAAATATGGAAAATCCGGTTATTATATACGTTATCTCAGATGCTATCGGAGAAACAGCCCAACACATTATTCGCGCGGTGACAGCGCAGTTTTCGCTTACTAAGCCTGCCGATATTCGGCGCCATGCTTTTATCCGAGATGAAAACGCTTTAACGGAAACACTAGAGGAAGCAAAGGCCGCTGATGGCATTGTTGTTCAAACGCTCGTTCAATCCAAACTAGCCGAGTTTGCAACCGATTTTTGCGCTAAAAACAATATCCCGAATATCGATTTATTACATACATTAACTGCTGCCGTTGAAGCTAAAACCTGCTTAAAATCCAAACAAGATCCCGGCAACATGCGCCGACTTGATAGCAATTATTTTGATCGTATTGCCGCGATTGAATTCGCTGTAAAATATGATGATTGCAAAGATCCACGTGGCCTACTGGACGCTGATATCGTTCTCGTTGGCGTTTCCAGAACAAGTAAAACCCCACTAAGTAGCTACCTTGCCAATCAAAATTGGAAAGTCGCTAATGTGCCACTTGTTCCAGAAATCCCACTTCCAGAAGAACTGTTTCAAATTCCCAGCAAACGTATTATTGGCCTTACAACCACCCCGGAAAAACTGGCGCAAATTCGCAAAGTCCGTTTAAAATCCATTGGTTTAGATGAAGCAAGTAGTTATTCCAGCGAAAAACGCATTTTAGAAGAATTAGAATATGGTTATGATACGTTCAAAAAGCTTGGCTGCCAAGTAATCCATGTAGAAGACAAAGCAATTGAGGAAACTGCCGCATTAATCACGGAAATTATCACGAGTTACCATTAATTAGAAGAGGTGAATAAAGTGAGAAAATTTGTCTATCAGTTCAGTGAAGGTTCTAAAGAAATGAAAAATCTTTTAGGAGGAAAAGGGGCAAATTTGGCAGAAATGACGAATATCGGTTTGCCTGTTCCGCCTGGTTTTATTATCTCGACCGATGCTTGTAATGATTATACAGCTGGCAATAAACATCTATCCGACGACATTTTTGAAGAAGTCAAAATTCACTTGGCACAACTCGAAAAACAAACTGGGAAAATTTTTGGATTTGCGGAAAATCCACTACTCGTTTCGGTGCGTTCTGGCGCCCCATTTTCGATGCCCGGTATGATGGATACTGTCTTAAATCTTGGACTAAATGATCAGGCAGCTAACGGATTAGCCAATTTAACGGGTGACGCTCGTTCTGCTTTTGACTCTTACCGCCGCTTTATTCAAATGTTCGGCGATGTTGTTTTTGAAATTCCGAGCTATCAATTTGAGCAGGCACTTACTCGTATTAAAAAAGCGAATGATTACCATTTAGATACGGAACTAACTGCCGAAGATTTAAGTGAATTAATCGATGCGTATAAACGGATTTTCAGTCAAGCAACAGGACAAGATTTCCCGCAAAATCCACTGGAACAACTGCGACTAGCTATTATCGCTGTCTTTGATTCATGGATGAACCCTCGCGCAGTCATTTACCGCCGCTTACATGATATTGATGCAAGTTTTGGTACAGCTGTAAATATTCAAGCGATGGTTTTTGGGAACACTGGTGAAACAAGCGGAACTGGCATTACTTTTACACGGAATCCGTCAACTGGTGAAAAGACTGTATTTGGCGAATTTTTACTTAATGCACAAGGTGAAGATGTTGTTGCTGGCATTCGCACGCCTGAGCCAATTAGCGCACTGGAAGAAAGAATGCCTACTGTTTATAAAGAGCTCCTCCACACGTGCGAACTTCTTGAAAATCATTATTTAGACATGCAGGATATTGAATTTACGATTGAAAAAGGAAAGCTCTATGTCTTGCAAACTAGAAACGGCAAGCGGACTGCCAAAGCTGCTATTCAAACAGCGGTCGATTTTGTCCATGAAGGAAAAATTACGCGCGAAGAAGCAATAATGCGCATAGAAACGAAGCAGCTAAATCAATTACTTCACCCAGCCTTCCTTGAAAGCGCTCTTATAAATGGCCAAATAATCGCAACCGGTTTACCTGCAAGCCCCGGCGCAGCAACAGGCCAAATTTTCTTTGAAGCAAAAGAAGCTGTTCAAGCAAATGCGCATGGAATATCTGTCATTTTAGTTCGTAATGAAACTTCTCCTGAAGACATTGAAGGTATGGCGCGGAGCAATGCCATTTTAACGGCTCATGGTGGTATGACTTCTCATGCGGCTGTTGTTGCTCGCGGCATGGGAAAATGTTGTATCGCTGGATGCGCCGAATTAACTATTAATGAAAAAGAAAAAACAATCACGCTTGCGACTGGCGAAGTCCTTCATGAAGGTGACTTTCTTTCACTCGATGGTAGTACTGGCAATGTTTACCTTGGCGAAATTGCACTCACAGATGCTTCGATTGGCGGACATTTTGACGAACTAATGGCGTGGGCTGATGCGGAGAAAAAACTGACAATCCGCGTTAATGCCGATACACCGACGGACTTTAAAAAAGCCCTTTCGTTTGGCGCAGAAGGAATTGGCTTATGTCGTACCGAGCATATGTTTTTTGATGAAAAACGAATTCCTTTTATGCGACAAATGATTTTGGCAGAATCTTTACAAGAGCGCGAGTCCGTTTTAGCAACGTTAAAAGAAATGCAAAAAGCCGATTTCAGTGAATTATTCCGGATTGCCGCTGGGCGTGCGGTAAACATTCGCTTGCTTGATCCTCCGTTACATGAATTTTTGCCGAAAACAAGCCGTGAAATCGAGGAATTAGCGAGTGCGATGAATCGAACGGTTTCGCAAATTACGAAACGAATTCAAGCACTTGCGGAATCCAACCCTATGCTCGGTCATCGTGGGTGCCGCCTTGCAATCACCTTCCCGGAAATTTACCGGATGCAAGCGGAAGCAATTATGGAAAGCGCAGTGATTGTTCATGATGAAGGAATCGATGTTCATCCAGAAATCATGATTCCACTAATCGCGACAAAAAGTGAACTAAGCTATATTAAAGCAGAATTGAAGCAAGCGATTCATGCCATTTTTGATAAAGAACGAATGGTGCTTCCATATGATATTGGCACGATGATTGAAATTCCGCGTGCTTGCGTGACTGCGGACGAAATCGCCGAAGAAGCGCAATTTTTCAGCTTTGGCACCAATGATTTAACGCAGCTAACATATGGTTTTTCGCGCGATGATGCGACTAAATTCCTCGCTGATTATTATGAAAAAGACATTTTGCCGAAAGACCCATTTGTCACGATTGATAAGTCTGGTGTTGGTGCACTCGTTGAAATGGCGGTGACGCGTGGCCGAATGACTTCGGAACATTTAAAAATGGGCGTTTGCGGCGAACATGGTGGCGACCCAGAGTCTATCCAGTTCTTCCACCAATTAGGACTATCTTACGTATCCTGTTCCCCGTACCGCATTCCAATTGCGCGACTTGCAGCAGCTCAGGCAGCACTTGCAGAGAAACAATTAGTCCCTACTATTTAAAAAAATCCAGATGACAATCGCATCGACTGTCATCTGGATTTTTTATTTTTCGCAAATCGCAAAGTAATTTCCTTCATTGTCCGCAAAATTGAACACGCGCCCCATCGGTAAGTCAACTAACTCGCCAACGGTAATCCCTTTATTTTTATATTCCTCATACAGTTCTGCAAGATTGGTTCCAAACAGTAAAATCGATGGTGTCCCAAGATTCATATCAGGGTTCATTTCAGCGACTTTCTTTTTATTTTGAAGTACAAAAGTAGTCTCCATGCCTTTCGTTGGAGCAATTTCAATCCACTGAATTTCGCCGTTTACAATTTCTTCTGACACGACAACAAAATCTAGCTTCTCTACCCAAAAGTCTCTCACTGCCGCTTGGTCTTCCACATATAACATTACTTGGCCAATTTTATTAATCATCGTTTATCGCCCTCTCGTCATTTCTTTTTCCTTCAAACCGAACTCCGCATAGAAGTCCCGCTTCATTTCTAATAAATAGCGCAAATCATTCATAAACTGGAATAAAATCGCTCTATTCTCAAATTCTGCCCGTGTTTCTGGGAGCTTACTACTGCGAAACTCATGCACCATCGTTGTAATTTCCGCTACTAAATCCTCTGCTGTATTATGTTCATCTAGTGTTTGCGCCGTTTTTTCCGTAATTTCCGCCAGTGCCATGCTTTGCTCCGAAGAATGATCAAACGCGACTAAATGCCGTTTCATTTGCGTCAAAATCCGGTACTGCACGAGCCGCATGTCCACATACTGCGAATAATAATGAGACGAAGCAAAAAACTGGTTGTCCAAATTTCGCGCGGCTTTTTCTTGCGCATAGTCTAGTGTACCCTTTAATTGGTGTAATAAGCCAAATTCATCATGATATTCCGATTGATTTCGAAGTCCTTGCGTCATCTCCGTTAAAATTTGGCGCATAATCGCTTCGATTTTTTGTTGACTTCGTTTTATTTCGTCTTCCATTTTCGGCATGTATAAATTTAAAATAATTGCAATACCAGCGCCGACCGCCATGAGTAATAGTTCATTTTTAAACCAAAAGAATGATAATGATTGTTCTAATAAAATGTGTGATACGAGTACCGAGCTAACAACAATCCCGTCCGCCACGTGTAATTTAACAGCGAGGGGAATAAAAATAAGTAAATAAAGTCCAAAACTCACTGCATTATAGCCGATTAGCATGAAAAATACGGCTGCAATCGAGAGCGCCAAAACGGTCGAATAAACCCGCTGAACGGCTAATTGTAAAGACCCCTTTTTCGTATTTTGTACACTTAAAATCGCGATAATCCCCGCCGAAACTGCATACTCCAAATGTAGCCATTCCGCTAAAATAATCGCTAGTGTCGCTGCAATCGCGGTTTTCACCGTTCGCATTCCAATCCGCATATGTCCCGTCCCCTTTCTATGTCCAACTTATCATAGCACGAAAGCGAAAATCGCAAAAGAAAAACCTTGAAGATTACTCCCCAAGGTCCCACATTATTCTTCATCTAGTGTTTTTTTGAAACGTGCCCGGAAAAAGAACCCTAGCCCAACAACAACAAGTATCGCAATGACACTATAAATAATTGTCGAAAAACTATCCATGAAAACAATAATTTCATTCCATGACTCACCTAGCATCGCGCCAAGCCCAATTAAAACCGTGTTCCAAAGCAAGCTTCCCGCAGTCGTTAGGACTAAAAAACGCGACATTTTCATCTTCGTCATCCCAGCTGGAATTGAAATCAAGCTTCGTATCAACGGAATCATCCGACATAAAAATACCGCCCAACTGCCATATTTCAAAAAGAAACTTTCTGCGCGTTCAATATCCGACTCCTTCAGTCGCAAAATCCGACCATACTTTAATACAATTTTTGTCAGCCGTTCCTTACCAAAATACGAGGCCACTTTATAAAGTAAAATAGCGCCAACGACCGACCCAAGTGTTGCTACAATAATCACCATCACTACATTTAGCGATGAAACTGTCGTCATAAATCCACCAAAAGTTAAGATAATCTCAGAGGGAATCGGCGGAAACAAGTTCTCAACCATAATCAATACAAAAATACCAATATAGCCAAAATCAGCCATAATACTTGTAATCCAAGTTTCCAAAAAACACACTCCTGTACTTTATTTCCCTTTTAAAGTAAGTGCTTGCTTTTTTAAGTGTACTATACTATCCTAATATTTTCAATGAATTTGCTAGAAAAAAGAACTTGGCAGCTGTTACCTACCAAGTTCTCAAATATTTATATACTTAAATCAGCCTTGTTCGCAAAAAATCCCGCTAAACGATTTTTCACTTTTTGGATACCACCAGCTTCATCACTCTCTAAATTCATCGGCATTACCGGTTCATGAAGGCTCATTCGCAGCAAGAACCATCCTTCGCCAAGCTCACCACTCGTATTCACGCGAATGCCTTCCTGGTTAACAGGCTCAATTTCCATATCCGCATCTGCTTCCACAAACGCCTGAAAATCAGCCAATACTTCTTTTCCATAAGCTTTAAAATCTGGTGCTGTAATGCTTAAACGAATTTCTTCGCTTTCTGCTGGTTCTTTTAAGTCGGCAATTAAGTCCGGCAAATCTTGGCCATTTTTACGTAAAGTCGCATAGGTCATTAAAATTTTGGCGATTAAGTAGGCGCCATCATCTAAGAAATAATTTTCTTTTAATGCGGCATGTCCACTTACTTCAATCGCGATTTCAGACGCTGTTCCACTAGCATTAAGTCGCAGCGCTTCATTGATAACGTTACGATAACCACGTTTAAAACGATGCTGCTTGCCACCTTTCGCTTCAATAAACGCTTGTAAATGACCGGATGTTGTCGAGTCAGTCACAATCGTCGTCCCAGGTTTTTCTTCTAGAATAATGCTCGAGATAACAGCAATAAGTGGATTGCGGTTTAAGCTTTCGCCGTTTTTATCCATAATCGCCGCACGATCCACATCCGTATCAAAAATCACGCCTAAATCCGCCCCACTAGCCAGCACCGCTTTTTTCAAACTAGCCATCGCTTCCTCGTTGTCAGGATTCGGAATATGATTCGGGAAATTTCCATCCGGCTCTAAAAACTGACTACCAGAAATATCTGCGCCAAGCTCTGCCAATACTTTTTCAGCAAAGAAGCCGCCTGCGCCATTACCAGCATCAACAATGATATGGCTTCCTTGTAACGGTTTCATTTTATCAGCCGCATCCGTAATTCCCGCTCTAATTTTATCTGTTAAATCTGCTGCATATGTAGAAAGTAAGTCTTGTTTGGTCACTTTACCAGTGTTTCCGCCGTTTTCAATGAAAGATTTATCTGCGTGGGCCACAATGTAATCAATATCCTCGTGTTCCGCACCGCCAGATTTGGTAAATAATTTTAACCCATTATACATAAAAGGTAAGTGGCTCGCTGTAATCATAATGCCGGCATCGCAGTTGTAGTCCTCATATTGAGTCGCCATAAACATGGCTGGCGTTGTTGCAAGCCCAACATCCACTACATCCAGTCCCGCAAAAGTAAGACCTTTTACGAGTGCCGCTTTTAATCGTTCAGCTGAAAGTCTGCTATCATGGCCAATTGCCACTTTTGCCTGACCTTCCACTTTTTTCTCCTCTTTTAGCCATTTCGCAAAGCCATAAGCAATCTTTTCTACACGTTCGTCTGTTAGCGTAATCTGATATTTTTCCGTAGCAATAGCTATTCCACGTATGTCTGATCCGTTTTGCAGTGCTTCTAACGCTTTCGTTTCTGATTGATTCATGTCATTCCTCCAGCTTCTGTATTTTTCCCCTTCATTATAGCTTATATTGCGCATAATTCACATAGTAATTAGGAAAGATTTGTTTTTTTCGCAATGATTATTTGCAAATCGACCGTTAGTTCTTCTGGTGGGTTTCCCAGTAATTCACTTTTTTTATTCGCTTCAATATGCCATCCAAGTGGGGTCATTTCTAGAAAATCGGCAAATAAATCTTTTGCAATTGGCGCTTTATATGTGATTCGCTCGACATGTTCCACCGTTAATTTTTCTGCCAGCCGTGATGTGACCGATTCATTCGAATAACTGCTCTTCTCATCCACATAAATAAATTCCCGCAATTCCCGTAAATAATTCGCCTCAGGAACTACTTTTAGCAAAAAACCATCCGTTTGGAGTAGTCGTTTAAACTCTTCATAATTCGAAGGTGATAAAATATTTAAAATGGCATCTGCTGTCTCTTTTTGATTCGGACAATTGGCTAAATCAGCCACGGTCCAAACAATTCCCGGATAATCCCGTGCAGCCTGTTTGACGCCTTCTTTAGCAATATCGAGTCCAACAGCTTGCACGTCGCAATCCGTTGCTTGAAGCTGCTCTACAACTCGCGCTAAATGACTTCCCTCACCGCAACCTGCATCGTATATCACAATCTGCTCTTTTTTCGTCTCAGCAATGATTTCTGTAACCCGTTCGATTAACTTTCCAAAAAAGCCACTAGCAATAATTTTCTTTCGTGACTCAAATAAAGCTTGATCGTATTTTGTTTTATGCGCTTGCTTCAACAAATGTAAATAGCCAGGCTTGGCGATATCAAAAGCATGACGTTCTGAGCATACAAATGAACGCGGCTCACTAAATTCGAACGCACTACCGCAAATCGGGCAAGCAAGAAGCGCAATACTCTCTTCCATAGCGCGTTTATTTATCTCCATTTTTGATAACAATTAATCTTCACTCCACTCGAAAAACGTTGCCCGCAATCAGGCAACGTTTCTACTAATTTCTTTCATACGTATAAAAAGTGTAATTGTACTTGTTTTTTTCATCTTTTTCATGGGGTTCTTTCGCAACTTCCGAAAAATTCTCCCAGTCTACTTCAGGAAAGGCCGTATCTGCATCAAATTCCGCATCAATTTTTGTGACAATCAATTGATCCGCCACATCCATAAATAAGCGATAAATTTCCGCACCACCAGCGATATAAATCGGTTCCCCCGTCTTAGCAAGCGCCAAAACCTCATCGCGCGAATGCAAGATTTCCGCATCGTCTAACTGCAATTCTTTATCCCGCGTTAATACGATGGTCTTTCTATTCGGCAATGCTTTCCCCAAAGATTCATAGGTTTTGCGTCCCATAACAAGCGTTTTCCCAGTCGTCGTTTTTTTGAAAAACTGCAAATCGCCCGGTAAGTGCCACGGCATTTTGTTATCTTTACCGATGTTGCCAGCGCGGTCTTGTGCCCAAACAAAAATTATCATCCAAGAAAACCTCCCTTATACTGAAATTGGTGCTTTAATCGCTGGATCCGGATTATAGCCATCAAGTGAAATATCCGCGACATCAAAATCAAAAATCGTTGCCGGTTTATCTGAAAGCACTAATTTTGGAAGTGCATGCGGTGTTCTCGATAACTGCTCTTTTACTTGTTCGATATGATTATTATAAAGATGCGCATCACCCATTGTGTGGATAAACTCCCCTACATCAAGCCCCACTTCACGGGCAATAAGATGTGTCAGAAGTGCATAACTCGCAATATTAAACGGTACGCCTAAGAAAATATCCGCACTGCGTTGATACAGTTGGCACGATAATTTCCCATCCGCCACATAAAATTGGAACAACGAATGACATGGCGGCAAAGCCATATTCGGAATATCTTCCGGGTTCCAAGCAGACACAATCAATCGGCGCGAGTTCGGGTTCGTTTTAATCATTTCAATCAAATCAGCTAACTGATCAATTGTTTCCCCTTGCGAAGTTTTCCATTCGCGCCACTGTTTGCCGTAAATATTCCCTAGTTCACCGTATTTATTCGCAAATGCTTCATCCTCTAAAATACGCTTTTTAAATTGTGCCATTTCCGCTTGATATACTTCTTTGAATGCCGGATCACTTTCTGCTCTCAGTCCAAAATCCGTCATATCTTCGCCTTTGTACTCAGCGCTTTTCACAAAACGCTCAAAAGCCCATTCATTCCAAATATTATTATTATGCTGTAAAAGGTAGCGAATATTCGTATCTCCATGTAAAAACCATAGCAGTTCACTTACTACAAGTTTAAATGGTACACGTTTTGTTGTCATAATCGGAAAGCCCTCTTGTAAATCAAAACGCATTTGATAACCAAATGTGCTGATTGTTCCAGTTCCAGTGCGATCCCCTTTTTGTGTTCCATTCTCTAAAACGTACTTTTCTAAATCCAAATATTGTTTCATCGTTCGCACTCCTTATTCCGCATATTGTGATAAAAATTCCCAGCGTTCCATCATTTGTTCCAATTCTTTTTCTTTCGCTGTAATGAGTCCGCTAATTTCTGCTGCTTTGGTAAAGTCTGCTCCGGTTTGTTCCAATGTTTCGTTTAGCGACTCAATCGTTTGTTCTAATTCGCTAATCGCATCTTCAATTCCGTCCCACTCCAGTTGTTCTTGGTAGGTTAGTTTGACTTTCTCTTTTTTCTCAGGTGCTGACTTTCCGACCGAAGTATTCGCCATTTTTTTCATTGATTTCGCTGGTTTTCCTTTGGCCTCAAGTTCTTTCAAATAATCACTATATTCTCCGTAGAAAATTTCTACTTCCCCAATCGCCCGGAAAACGAGCAATTTATTCACAACTTTGTCAAGGAAATATCTATCATGGCTGACCGTAATGACCGTGCCGTTGAATGATTCTAAATAATCTTCTAAAACGGTTAATGTTTGCGTATCTAAGTCATTGGTCGGCTCATCTAGTAGCAATACATTAGGACGTTCCATCAAAATGCGCAGTAAGAATAATCGGCGTTTTTCCCCACCAGATAAGCTACCAATTTTCTTCCCGTGTGAATTAGGTGGGAATAAAAATCGTTCTAGCATCGCGCTCACGCTAATTACTTCGCCGCCGGATGTCGTTACTTGCTCGCCTGCTTCTTGCAAATAAGCAATCATTCGCATATCCGGGTCCATTTCTTCATTTTGTTGCGTATAATAACCGATTTGTACCGTTTGTCCAGTAAGCACTTCGCCGGCATCAGGTGCTAGTTTCCCAGCTAACATGTTCAGTAAAGTTGATTTACCAGTTCCGTTATTCCCTGTAATACCAAGGCGTTCTCCCGGTTGGATAATCAAACTAAAATCTTGTAATACTTGTTTTTCATCAAAGCGTTTTTCTAAGTTTTTCAGTTCGAAAACATCTTTTCCGAGACGGCTAGTGACAAAATCAATCGCCAATTCCGAGTCATCCACTTTTGTTTTCACTTTTTTCTCTAAATCATGGAAACGGTCTTGTCTGGCATTTTGTTTCGTTGCCCGACCTTGTGGACCGCGGCGCATCCATGCCAGTTCTTTTCGGTACAAGTTTTTATTTTTCTCGGATTCACGTACTTCATTTTCCATCCGAATTGCCTTAGATTCCATGAATTTCTCGTAGTTCCCAACATAGCGATAAGCCGAACCGCGGTCTAGTTCCACCATATGGTTCGTTACACGGTCAAGGAAATAACGATCATGGGTAACGAGCAAGACAGCGCCTTTAAAGCGATTTAAGTATTCTTCTAACCAGCGAATCGACTGAAAATCCAAATGGTTGGTAGGCTCATCCAAAATAAGCAAATCTGGTGTCTCGATTAAAACTTGCGCCAAACCAACCCGTTTTCGTTGTCCACCAGAAAGCGCGCTTATTTTCGCTGTTAGATCCGTAATGCCAAGTCTTTCCAAAATCGTTTTCGCTTCTGTGTTCATATCCCAAGCCGCACTAGCATCCATTTCCTGGCTAGCCGCCGTATAAGCATCGTGTAATTTGGTGTTTTCAGAGTCAAGCGACATCGCCAGCAAGACTTCTTCATACTTACGCATAGCTCGAAGCGCCGCAGTATCCCCGTCAAAAACAGCCGCGAGAACTGTATCCTCTTCATTAAACGCAGGATCTTGCGCCAAATAACCAATCGTATAATCTTTTGCTTTCGTAACTGTACCTTTATCCCCAGATTCACTTCCAGAAATAATTTGCAATAACGTCGATTTCCCGGTACCATTTACACCGATTAAACCAATACGTTCGCCCTCTGTTATCGTTAGCGAGATATTTTCAAACAGGCTTTTTTCACCATATGTTTTTGTTAAATTTTCCACTTTTAATTGTTTCATTTAGTCCCATCCATTTCCTGTTCGTCCTTATCTATTCTAGCTGAAAACATAGAACATATCAATTGCTTAAATTGAAAAAAGTTCCAAAAGCGGCGAATCCACTTTTGGAACTTCTACTTTTAAAATAAACCTTGCGCGTTACCATTTTCATCAACATCCATATTTAATGCCGCTGGTTTTTTCGGTAAGCCTGGCATCGTCATTACGTCGCCTGTTAAAGCAACGACAAATCCAGCACCAAGTTTTGGAATAAATTCGCGAATATGAATGACAAAATCAGTTGGGCGACCGAGCAATGTCGGATCGTCCGATAATGAATATTGTGTTTTCGCCATACAAATTGGATAGCGATCCCAACCATATTTTTTAAATTCCACGATTTGTTTTTGTGCCTTGCTAGAAAGCTCCACGCCAATACCACCGTAAACCTTCGTCACAATCGCTTCTAATTTTTCTTCAATCGACCAAGCGTCATCATAAATGCGTTTGTAGTCCGCTGTTCCACTTTCCACAGCTGCAATTACTTTATCCGCGAGTTCAAGACCACCATCGCCGCCTTTTTCCCAAACTTCTGTTAAGGAGAACGGAATGCCATGTTCTTCGCAAAGCGCTTCTAATTTCGCCACTTCTGCGTTAGAATCAGTGATAAATTTATTAATCGCTACCACGTACGGGATACCAAATGTTTGGATAGACTCCGTATGTTTTTGCAAGTTAGTAAAACCTTTAGCTAACGCATCGACATTTTCTTCGCTTAGTTCGGTTTTCAAAGCGCCGCCGTGCATTTTCAGCGCGCGAATCGTTGCTACAATAACCACACAATCCGGTGCTTTTCCAAGAGCAGGAACTTTAATATCTAAAAATTTCTCCGCGCCAAGGTCTGCACCAAAGCCAGCTTCTGTCACAACATATTCGCCAAGTCTAAGCGCTGTACTTGTCGCAGAAACACTATTACAACCATGAGCTATATTGGCAAAAGGTCCGCCGTGCACGATTGCAGGTGTATGTTCTAACGTTTGCACTAAATTCGGTTTCAAGGCATCTTTTAATAGTAACGTTAACGCGCCTTCATAACCCATTTCGCCAACTGTAATTGGTTCTTTTTTATAGTTATAGCCAATCACAATTTCACTTAAGCGTTTCTTTAAATCTTTTAAATCGCTTGCTAAACAAATGATTGCCATGATTTCTGAAGCAACTGTAATATCAAAACCATCTTCGCGCGGAACACCTTGAATCGGGCCACCAAGACCAACGACTACTTTTCGAAGCGCCCGGTCATTTAAATCAACCACACGTTTCCAAACGATTCTGCGTCCATCAATGTCTAAGTCATTACCTTGTTGCATATGGTTATCGATAAATGCCGATAAAGCATTATTTGCAGCTGTAATCGCATGAAAATCGCCTGTAAAATGTAAATTAATATCTTCCATTGGAATAACTTGCGCATATCCGCCACCAGTTGCCCCGCCTTTAATCCCCATAGTAGGTCCAAGCGATGGTTCGCGCAGTGCGATAACGGTTTTTTTATCTTTTTTAGAGAGTGCGTCACCAAGACCAACTGTCACTGTCGATTTACCTTCACCAGCTGGTGTTGGGTTAATCGCTGTTACAAGGACAAGTTTTCCTGGTTTTTTGTCTTTTAACGAGTGAATCGTATCATAGGATAACTTTGCTTTATACTTTCCGTAAAGTTCGAGTGCATCTGCGTCTAGTCCTAAATGTTCGGCAATAGTCGTAACTGGTAGAATTTCTGCTTTTGATGCAATTTCAATATCTGATTTCACTTTATTTGACATGATATCCCCTCCGAATATGTATATTGTAACAAAGAATTAAGATATTTTGGCCACTTCAGTGCATCAAAAAAGCGCGACACCAAGCGATGTAACACCATTTTGATTCTAAAGTAAAACCTGATTGCGCAAAAATCAACATCTCAACCTTGGATTACCGTTATTCCTTTGTTTCTGGTTTGGTCGACTCCATTGCCTTAAGCGTCTTAAGCGCATCCGGATGATTTTCAAAAAACTGCACAACATCCCCAATTCGGTCAATCGAATTCCAACTCAAGTGGTGTTCAATACCTTCCACATCATGATAAATATGGGATGGTTCTACGCCAATAATGCTTAAAAAACTTTCTAGTAATGCGTGTCTTTCTAGGAGCCTTTTCCCCATTTGTGTTCCTTTTGGCGTCAAAATTAATCCACGGTACTTTTCGTAGATTAAATATTCGTCTTTATCCAGCTTCTGTACCATTTTTGTTACAGAGGATGGATGGACAAATAACTCATCAGCAATATCCGAAACCCTGGCATAACCTTTCGTCTCAATAAGGGAATAGATTTTTTCAATATAATCTTCCATACTAGGTGTTGGCATAGCTATACCCTCCAACTTAAATTCTTTCACATAGCCAATTGTACTATAATATCCAGCTTTCTAAAAGTAATTACCCTTTCAAAAACGAAATTTCTCCTAGAATGTTTCCATGAAAAAAGCAGTATTTAGTAGTAATTTAGGACATTCTAGTAAAAAGTATGCCCTTACAAGTCCCAAAATTTAAAAAATATCGAAAATCAGCTTGACGTTTATAGGTATTTTGATTTATAGTGTTAGTATCATATGCGGCAACGCTATGAACTGAAAAGGTAGTATTTGCGAGAAAAATTTTTTAAGTTAGAATGAAAGCGTTTTAACAAATGATTCTAGCAATTATTAGCCATACTTAGGAGGATTTATTTCAATGCAAAATGGGAAAGTAAAATGGTTTAACAATGAAAAAGGTTACGGTTTTATCGAATCAGACGGCGGCGAAGATATTTTCGTTCACTTCACAGCGATCCAAGGTGACGGCTACAAATCTTTAGAAGAAGGCCAAGCGGTAACATTTGAAGTTGTAGAAGGTAATCGCGGCGCTCAAGCAGCTAATGTAGAGAAAGCCTAATCCAGTTGCCAATTAGACACGGACGTAAAAACCGGTAGCGATTTACCGGTTTTTTTATTGCAAAAAAATAGCTTTCCTTCTATAATAAAGCCACATCTATTCGTAAATGAGGAGGCGTACAATATGGAAGTTTTCGTTGATGGAGCAAGTGCTGGAAACCCTGGTCCAAGTGGTGCTGGAATTGTTCTGAAAGCAGACGGCATCTATGAACAACTCGCGATTCCACTCGAAATAATGACCAACCACGAAGCAGAATTCATTGCAATTAAACTCGGGCTAGAAGAAGCCTTGAAAAAACAAGCAACTTTCATTCGTTTGTACTCTGATTCAAAAGTTGCCATTGAAGCCATTCATAAACGACATGCGAAAAACCCTTTATTTAAGCCCCATTTAGAAGCTATTTTAGAAATGACGGATTCGTTAGAGTTATTTTTTGCAGAATGGCGTAATGTTAGCCAAAATAAACAAGCCGACCAACTTGCGCGTCAGGCAATAAAAAAACAGAAGCAACCTGGCGTAAAATGACCAGATTGCTTCTATTTTTATTCGATATCACGTGTTAATGTTTTTAAGCCATATTTTTCCACTACTGCAAAAGCATCATCGCGGAAGCCATCATATTTCAAGCTTGGTAAGTCTATTTCTAGTGGAACTTCGGTATGAATTCTAGCTAGTTTTTGACTTAGTTCTAGCATTGCTAAGTCTTCTTGAATTTTGGTTTGTTGGGCTGGTTTAAGTTTATCGAGATTGTTTAAGACACCTTCAATGGACTCGAATTCTTGGATGAGCTTAATCGCTGTTTTTTCACCGATTCCACGTACACCAGGATACCCATCAGATGTGTCCCCCATCAATGCTTTCACATCAACAAACTGTCCTGGGGTAATACCCATTTCTTCAAAAAATGTTGCTTCATCGTATCGTTTATAATTGCCGTAACCTTTTTGCATAATCCAGACATCATTCGTTGGTGCGATCAGTTGCAGTAAATCTTTATCACCACTTAAAACGGTAGTCGCAATTGTATTAGTCGCTTGCACCGTAATCGTACCAATGCAATCATCCGCTTCAAAGCCAGGTACGCCTAAATTAACAAAGCCAAATCCCGCGGCAACTTCTTTCGCTAAATCGAATTGCGGAATCATTTCTTCTGGTGGTGCCGTTCTGCCAGCTTTATAGCCATCGTATAGTTCATTTCGAAATGTTTGTGATCCCATATCCCAACAAATCAGCGTATGCGTTGGGTTACTTTGACGGATTGCCGCAAACATATGGCGCATAAAACCTTGCACCCCATTCGTTGGTATCCCGTTTTGATTAAACATAAATTGCTTGGAAACGGCTGTTGCATAAAATGCTCGGAAAAGTAGTGCCATTCCATCAACAACGAGCAAATTTTCTCGATTTTCAGTCATATATAATCCTCCAATTTCCTTCTACTGCCATCTATTGTAGCATAATTATATCTGGCTCGCAGAAAAAAAGGAGCTTTTTACCAGCTTGCTTTTTTCACGCCGGGTAATTGTCCTTGATGTGCTAGTTCACGAAAACGAATCCGTGACATACCAAATTTACGCATATAGCCATGTGGGCGTCCTGTTAGCTCGCAGCGATTGTGTAATCGTGATGGCGCGGAATCACGCGGTAATTTGCGCAACTCGTCGAAACGACCTTCTGCTTTTAGTGTCCGGCGTAGTTCGGCATATTGTTCTACAAGCGCTTGTTGGCGTTCATATTTAGCAACTTTTGATTTTTTAGCCATAGTTTCTCCTTTCTTAAATAATAATCATTCCGATTTACATCATACGCCGATTTTAAAACGAACGCAAGTCTTCTGTTTCAAAAAACCGATACCCACTTTAAACGTGGATATCGGCTATTAGCTTATTTAGTTCCCACAATTGGGCCATATGCGTTGGAGAAACCATTATTATAAGGCACTCCCGCTTTATTCGTACCACCATCCCAGTTCACAGACCAAGTCATGATCCCTTTCACTGGTGTCCCTTTTGCTTGTAAACGAGTGAAAACATTTTTGACGATTTGCGGATCTGTTACGTATCCCGTTGCCGCTGCATCCACATTGGCCGGTAAGCCGAACACAAATTTATTAGCTGGGATTTTCAGGTAACCGCGCGTCCCATTAATAAACGAGTCGGCCATATAGTATAAGAAAGATTCTTTTAATGTATCGTTATTTTGCGCAATCCATTGGTTCGTTTCATCGACCCAAACACCATCGCCACCTTGGTTGTATAGTTGTGGGGCAATATAGTCATAGTAATTAGCAAGTGAAGTTAAGTAGCTTTCGTAAGCACTGCCGGGTTTTAAATAAGGAAATTCTGGTGCCATCGTGATTAAGAAATTTTTGCCTTCTGCTTT
Source organism: Listeria swaminathanii (assembly GCF_014229645.1). GTDB lineage: Bacteria > Bacillota > Bacilli > Lactobacillales > Listeriaceae > Listeria > Listeria swaminathanii. Next base: position 104,585 of record NZ_JAATOD010000002.1, read on the forward strand.
ATAATGATCTTTGACAATTTTTAGTGCTGCTGGAATGACTGTTTTATTGTCTCCCGCAGTAATCGCACTTTGTTCTAAGTCAATGTCTAATCCGTCAAAACCATATGTTTCCACTTGGCGGATAATTTCATTTGCGAACGCTTGCTCATCCCCTGCTTTAAGTTCGACGTGTCCATCCGCACCACCAAGCGCTAACAGAACGGCACGACCTTCTTTATTTAATGCGCCCACTTGTGCTCTGAAATCGCTGTCATTTATTCCCACTGGTTTAAATGTTGGAATGCGATTGACCCCGTCCCCTTTCATAAAGGAAACATCTACCACATTATAAGCTTTCGGCGTATCTTTTAATGCAATATCTGCCGAAGTCCCTTGTTGATAGCCATCTTTTCCGGAAGATTTCCAACTATGCCAGTACCCAACTAGCACTTGTTTGTTAGAAATATCGGGCATTACTGAAGCGTCATCTGTCGCCGCTTGTGCCGTACTTCCAAATGCCCCCAGTCCCGCGCCAACTAAAAGTAAAGACAAACCACCAACCATTACTTGTTTTCCACTCATCTACTTTTCCCCCTTACTTTATCTACCCCAAACTTACTTTTTTGGAGCTACTAGAAAATACCCAACATAGTGAAAATAAAACTAGAAAAACAGCAAAAAAGCGAAATTGATATAGACCAATTTCGCTTTCAAATAAAGGAATGTGTATAAGTAGATGAGAAAAAATAGCCCAATTAAAACTGTTTTATTTTTTACTCGGCATGTTGAGGTTCTGGATTTGTTGCTTTTTTATCTTTACGATGTGGAATCATATTGAAGATAATGTTTAGCGCAATAGCCGTAACACTACCAGCAACAATCCCGTTACTCGTAAATAAACGAACAAACGCTGGGAAAGCATTAAACAAATCTGGTACAACGGTAACACCCAGGCCAACACCAACCGCACAAGCAATAATTAGCAAGTTCTCTTGGGAAGTAAAATTAACTTTTCCGAGCATCTTAATGCCTTGCGCGACAACCATGCCAAACATAGCGACCATCGCACCACCAAGAACTGGTGTTGGAATAATCGTGGTCACTGCCCCAATTTTAGGAATTAAACCAAGGACGATAAGAAAACCAGCTGCCGCATAAATAACTTTACGTGTCTTAATGCCAGAAAGCTGAACAAGTCCAACGTTTTGCGAGTAAGCCGTATATGGGAATGTATTAAATACGCCACCAAGCATAATCGCAAGCCCTTCCGCCCGGTAACCGCGAGTTAAGTCTTTTTGCGATAATTTACGTTCAGTAATATCAGATAAAGCGAAATATACCCCGGTCGATTCCACCATGCTAACAAGCGCAATTAAAATCATCGTAATAATCGCCGGCCACTCAAATGTCGGTGTGCCAAAATAAAATGGTTTCGGCATATGGAACCAACTAGCTTCACTCACCGGTCCGAGCGAAATCCCTTTATAAAGCGCCGCAAAAAGCGAACCGCCAACGAGGCCAATTAAAACAGCAATCGCCTTCGAAAATCCTTGCCCAAAACGATACACTAAAATAATTAAAAATAACGTTCCAAAACCAAGGCCAAGATTATACATCGAACCGAAATCTTTCGCCCCAGCCCCGCCAGCGAGATTATTAATCGCCACTGGAATAAGTGTTAAACCAATCACTGTCACAACCGAACCAGTTACAACAGGAGGGAAAAATCGAACAACTTTGGAGAAAAATGGTGCTATTAATAATACAAAAAGTCCTGAAACAATAATCGATCCGTAAATCGCGCCAATTCCCATGTCTTGCCCAATCAAAATAATTGGTGCAATGGCTTGAACTGCACATCCAAGTACAACAGGCAAACCAATCCCAAAGAAGCGGTTAACCGTTAATTGCAGCAATGTCGCAATCCCACACATAAAAATATCAATCGAAACTAAATAAGTCATTTCTTCTCCGTTAAAACCAAGTGCCCCACCAATCAACAGTGGCACGATAACTGCGCCAGCATACATTGCTAAAACATGCTGAAATCCTAAAGCTGCAATTTTCCCTTTACCTAACATTTATTCCTATTCCTCCTCTAAAAATAAGATTTCTTCGTTTTCAAGTGAGGCAATTCGTGCTAGTGAATAAACTGGAATCCCTGTTTTATTTAATAATTCACGGCCTTGTTGGAACGATTTTTCAATCACAATCCCAATTCCCGCGACTTTTGCTCCGGCAAGCTCCGCAATTTCAAGTAAACCTAAAGCCGCTTGACCATTTGCGAGAAAATCATCAATCACTAAAATCGTGTCATCCGCCGTTAAAAATTGTTTGGAAACCGAAATATCATTCGATTCTTTTTTTGTGTACGAATAAACCGTGCTCGTATACAAATTATCCGTTAACGTCACCGATTTTTTCTTCCGAGCGAAAACAACTGGTACGGAAAGCGCAAGTCCCGCAAACACAGCCGGCGCGATACCCGACGATTCAATCGTTACAATTTTCGTAATCCCTAAATCTTGGAACCGTTTAGCAAATTCATTTCCCATCGCTTGCATTAAAACGGGATCAATTTGATGATTTAAAAATGCATCTACTTTTAAAACGTTACCTGGTAAAACTGTCCCTTTTTCTTGAATAAACTCTTCCAGTAATTTCAAAGCTATTCTCCTTTCAAAATAAAAAAAACTGCTCCTCTAAATTTAGAGAAGCAGTATAGAAGCCACCAATTTTCGGGGTGACTTCTTTATACAAACTACTCATAGTCCGGTTATTTACGGTAACCAGGTAGAAACTCGTCGCCCAATCGCAACTATTATACAAGTATTTCGGTTTTAAGTTATGTTGTTTATTATAGCTTTCTAAAGGAGCATGGTCAAGCTAATTTTTTACTTATTAAATTGGTAAACGTATGCATATCTTTTTTCTAGTAAATCTAGTAAATACGTAGGGTTCAAGCCTTCTCCTGTTGTATCTGTTAGAATTTCTAGTGGTTTCTTCGTTTTACCAAATTTATGGACATGCTCAGTTAGCCACGTTTTTAGTTCCGTATAATCATCACTTGCAATGATTGCATCGATGTTCGGAATTTCTTTTTGCATTTGATGATAGAACTGCGCTGCGTACATTAAACCTAGTGCGTATGACGGGAAGTATCCGAAATCGCCGCCAGCCCAGTGGATATCTTGAAGTACACCATTTGTATCATTATCTGGGCGAATGCCTAAGTATTCTTCGTATTTATCGCCCCACGCTTTTGGCAAATCTTTCACTTCAAGCTCGCCATTAATAAGCGCTTTTTCCAGTTCATAACGAATCATAATATGCAGCGGATAAGTTAATGTGTCCGCTTCAATTCGAATCAGCGAACTTTCGGAAATATTCACCGCACGATAAAAATCTTCCAACTTCACATTATCAAAAGCCGGTTTAGTTATCGCCTGAAAATCAGCATAATTACTTTTCCAAAACGCCAAACTAGAACCAATAATGATTTCATAAAATAAGGATTGAGATTCGTGAATTCCCATCGAAGCCCCGTTTGCAAGTGGTGTTCCTACAAGAGACGCATCAAAGTTTTGTTCATAAATCGCGTGACCACCTTCGTGAATCGTTCCAAAAACAGCCATTTTAAAATCATTTTCATTATAACGTGTCGTAATCCGAACATCACCAGTATTCAAGCCAGTCGCAAACGGATGAACGGTTTCATCTAAACGACCCGCTTCAAAATCAAAGCCCATTTTATTCAAAATGCGAATGCTAAATTCTTTTTGTTTTGCTTCGGAAATTTTTGTGTTTAGAATCGATGGATCTGGCTTCACGCCTTCGTTCGCGATTTTCTCACGGATAGCCATAATGCCATCACGTACTTTTTCAAAGACAGAATCAAGCACAGAAACCGTCACGCCAGGCTCATATTGATCAAGTAATGTGTCATATTTATTTTCTTCATAGCCCCAATACTCCACGAACTTGCGCTTCATTTCCAAAATTCTTGTTAGAAACGGTTCAAATGCCGCAAAATCATTTTGTTCACGGGCAGTTGTCCAAGCTGTTTCGGCTTGCGCAACCAGTTTCGTATATTCCGCGTATTCTTTGCTTGGGATTTTTTTATTTAAATCATATGTTTTTTGAGATTCTTCTAAAGTTTTACGAGTGATTTCGGATAGATTTTCTTTATCTTGGTTAAGTCCGGCAATAAAAGCAGCCATTTCTTCAGACGTTTGCATATTGAAAATCTCTTCGGAAAGAACGCCAATGACGTCTGAGCGGCCTTCCATTCCTTTTGACGGTGCGCCTGTACGAAGATCCCAATAAACTAATGCGAGTGCTTCTTCCAGTGCTTCCATCTTTTTAATATACGCTAAAAATTCCTCTTCTAATGTTTCTACCAAACTTAACTCCTCCATTCAATCTTCTTTTTTAGGACGTGGTTTTCTTGGACCCCAGTATTGATATAAATCTGTGCGCAAGTAACCATTATATAATTTCCGTTTTTTCGTCGCTTTTTTGCCATAAACTTCTTCAAACAGTTCATAAGAAGTAAGGACGTAGACAGACCATGTCGGCATGCGTTTGTAAACAATACCCATTTCGCGGTACAGTTGGCGCACTGCTTCCTCATCTTCTAAACGTTCCCCGTACGGCGGATTCGCAACAACAACCCCGTACTCATCTTCTGTTTGGAAATCAGCTACTTGCAGTTGTCTAAAGGTAATCAAGTCACCAAGACCCGCTTCGACAGCATTTTGTTTCGCGATTTCGATTAAACGAGCATCAATATCGCCACCGATAATATTTAGTGGTTGATCATAGTTAGCTAAATCTTCGGCTTCTTGTCTCGCATCAGCCCAAATTTGTTTCGGCATCCAGTCCCATGTTTCTGATACGAATTCACGGTTGAATCCCGGCGCGATATTTTGGCCAATTAGAGCTGCCTCAATTGGAATCGTCCCAGAACCACATACAGGATCATAAAATGGTCTATCCGGGTGCCAGCTAGTAAGTAACACAAGTGCCGCCGCCATTGTTTCTTTGATTGGCGCACTACCTTGCGCTAAACGATAACCACGCTTATGTAATCCCGCACCACTCGTATCAATCGTTAGCGTCACTTCATCTTTTAAAATAGAAACTTCTAGCTTAAATAACGCGCCTGTTTCCATCAAACGACCAGAACGACGATATTTTTCACTGACACGATTAACGATCGCTTTTTTTACAATTGCTTGGCAGTCAGGCACACTATAAAGCGTTGACTTAACTGATTTTCCAGCCACAGGAAACTGTGCATCTAGCGGCAAATAATCTTCCCAAGGTAAAGCTTTCGTCTTTTCAAACAGTTCATCAAATGTTGTTGCTTTAAAAACGCCGACAACAATCTTCACTCGGTCCGCTACACGCAGCCAAAGGTTCGCTCTAGCAATTGCGGATAAATCTCCTTCAAAATATACCTTACCGTTTTCTACTTTTGGATCATAGCCTAAACGCGCTACTTCTTTCCCAACAATTGCTTCTAAACCAGAAGCAGCAGTCGCCACCAACTGAAATGTTTTCATTGTGTCCCATCCTTTAATTAAATTTCTAATGAAAAAAAGCTGTTTTAAGAGGAGGAGATTTGTTTTAAATAGGCATTCAACCAGGTCGAACACCCACCTTAAAACTTGCGCTCCGGCCTTCTAAAACAGCCTTCAATGTTAAATTAATCCTGAAAATAACGCTCTGTAAGCCATGTTCTGTTCTTTACTACATACAGGGTAATAGTAAAGAGATAACCATCTATCTGCGCGAAAATTAATTCGCACCTCGTCCCTTGTTCTTGATTCCTCGGGAAAAGTGCCCCTACCATAAGTTTGAGTTTCTCGCTCGTGGGGTTTACCTCGTTCCACTTCCGAGCATTTCTGCCGGAACTTCGTCACTGTGGCACCTTCAAGGTTATAAGACCATATCCGAAGACTTAGGTCATTCACCTGCCGTCAAACCGGAAATCCGGAATGCCCTGGCTTATTGTTTGACCAGGCACGATCACTACGGGCATCACAGCACCGTGCGAGCATGGACTTTCCTCTGCTTTCAAAAGAAAACAGCGATTATCCGAACGTTATTCATTTATTCTTAACCTATTAATACTAGCACACCTATTCGTTATCGTCCAGCTTATTTCCAAAAACATGTTTTTCTAAGTTAGAAAGACGTTTTAGAATGTCAAAGTTGGTCGTTCCAGCTGGTTGTGCCGCTGCTTGGAAAGTTGGTGCAGGTTGTGTCGATGTTCTTAGTGGCGCGCTATCAAGTTCTTGTACAAGTCGAATATTTTCAGCTTGAAGAGCCTCGATTTCTTGCGTGAAAGTACTGTAATCTTTAATAACCATGTCTAAAAACTCATCAACATCTTCTGGACTATAACCACGAAGCCCAGTTTTAAATTCTTTTTCCAAAATTTCTTTACCTGTTAAGTGATACTCAAATTGTTCCGAAGTCATATAACTCCACCTCTATCTCTATTCTTACGTATTTTTGTTCTAATCATATACTTACCCTTATTTTTTCAAATCTCACACCATTTGTCAATCTATTCGAGTATTTTTTTGTAAAAATACTATTTACTTCTATATTAAAAGGTTTGATTCATATCCTCAACAACCTCTTGAAGCGCATAAAAATCAATGCATTCTAAAAAATAACTAGCTTGCTCTTTCGCTTGCATGGCACGATCATAAAAAAATTTCGGTGAGCCTTCTTTTTCTAAATCATACACAAGTAAGGCCCCGTCCGTATTATCGATAATAAAACCATCTCTTGCCGCAAATTGCGCCGGGCTCTCATAAGGACGTTTCGTAATAAACGCATGATAGTCGGCTTTTTCTCGTACTTCGGTTGCCCATAACTGGTTTGCTTCGTTCCAATTAGCACTTTGTTTTTCAAAAGGCTCAAGAATAGCTAGCTTAATAGGATATTCTGCTTTTAAATCGGCCACCACTTCCCCTGCCCAAAGCTCAATCCCTAACTGTCCAGAAATAATCACCCATTCTAAGCCATCCTCCACAAGCGGGACTATATGACGCTTCATCGCTTCCTTAATAAAAACCGCTTCATCCGCATCCTTTTTAAAAATTCCCAGTTCAAAATTTTTGTATCCCGTTACTGCGATGGATTTCACATCAATTCCTCTTTTCTTTTTAAGAAATCTCTCACTCTTGTTAGTGTATACTTGGTAGACTGGTAGTGGTCCAGGAAATGTTTGTAAAAAGACTTTCCATTAAATGCACTTACTGCCGTCATTTGAACATTATCACAGGCTTGTCTTAATTGCAGTTCTCCTAAATAAGGAGGACGCTCTTTGTTTACCCATGGAATAGCTAATTCTAAAAACGCATCCGCGCTCTCCTTTGCTTCATCCACGAATGGCTTCATATCTTTATAAAAATCAAACGGTTTTGCTTCTTCACGGTTACTTAAATATAGTTCCCAATTCTTTTCATTCTGAAGAAGTAATTTTTCCGTACGGGTTAAAAGTTCCATTCTATCACTCTTTCCTTCACATTTTCAGATACTTCAAGCATAGCATAGGACAGAAAATCTTGCCTAAAATTAGATTATTAGTTAAAATATGGTAAAATAGACGAAGGTACGTTCTATTTATGAGGTAGTTTCTTGCCAAAAAGAGCTATTTTGCATTTAATTCCTACTATCATTTTCATTTTTATTTGTTATAATAGATGATAGTCTAAAATTCAGAATAGAATTTTTCTGATAGAGGTGAAAAAAATGGCTATTGGTTACCCTAACGGCAAAAAGTATGCAGCGAGTCCCGAGGGTCTTCCTCCAAAAAAACGCAAAGCTCCTGTAACTTATGGTAAGCGCGGTATGTCTTTAGAAGATGACTTGAATGATACGATTGCGTATTATTTAACCCACGAAATTGCAGTCATCCACAAAAAACCTACGCCTGTCCAAATTGTCAGTGTGGACTATCCAAAAAGAAGTAGTGCCAAAATTAAGGAAGCCTACTTCAAAACACCATCCACAACAGATTATAATGGTGTCTATAAAGGAAAATATGTTGATTTTGAAGCAAAAGAAACACAAAATACAACTTCTTTTCCATTGAGTAATTTTCACGATCACCAAATGACACACATGGCAAACGTCTTAAAACAAGATGGTATTGTCTTTGTCATTATTGCATTCCAAAAACTCGGAGAAACTCATTTTATTCCCTTTGAGAAATTTTATCCGTTTTGGGAACGCATGTTGAGTGGTGGTAGAAAATCAGTCACTATAGCAGAAATACAAGATGTATCAGACCAAATTCCTTATGGTCTAAATCCAAGGCTTGACTTCTTGCAATCAATAGATAAATTATACTTCTAGTCAAACCTTTTTTAAAGGAGAGAGATTTTTAATGGCAGATAAACCGCAGACAAGATCTCAGTATCGCAAAAAACCAAATGGTAATTCTAAAAAGAAACCCCAAAAACGAGGAAAACGTGTTGTAACGAATATTTTCAAAACGATTTTCTTTGTGGGCTTATTTTTAACTTTCTTTGGTATTGCGGCTGGTGCAACTGTTTTTTACGATTATGCAAAGGACGCACCTAAACTGACCGACTCCAAACTGCGCGATCCACTTTCATCCAAGCTACTTGATAAGGATGGTAAAGTTTTCGCAGAAGTTGGAACCGAACGGCGGGAATATATTGAATACAAAGATATACCTGAAACTCTAAAAAATGCAATTCTAACAACAGAAGATGCGCGTTTTTATGAACATGATGGCATTGACCCTATTCGACTTGGTGGAGCAGTAATCGCCAATGTTACAGATGGTTTTGGTGCAGAAGGCGCAAGTACCCTTTCCCAACAAATCATCAAGATGTCTTACTTAGACTACACAAACAAAACACTTGCTAGAAAAGCACAAGAAGCATGGTTAGCCCTTCAATTAGAAGAAAAATATAGCAAAAATGATATTCTCGAAATTTATGTGAATAAAGTCTATATGTCTGACCGTGTCCATGGTATGCAAACAGCTGCCGAACATTATTTCGGTAAAAATGTGAAAGACCTTACGTTAGCTGAAACAGCGCTACTTGCTGGTATGCCACAAAGCCCGAACAACTACAACCCTTACGACCATCCAGAAGCAGCTAAAAAACGTCGTGATCAAGTATTAACGAATATGTATACACATGATAAAATCACGAAAGACGAAATGACAGCTGCACAAAAATCACCAATTTCAACTGGACTTCGCTCGAAAAAAGATCGTGAAGATAAAATTTACAAATACGATTCTTACGTAACACAAGTTTTAAGCGAAATTCCAAAAGAATATGATGTTTATCGTGATGGGTTAACTATTTACACAGCACTTGACCGTGATGCCCAAGAGTACACGGAAAAAATGCTTAATACAAACGAAATTGTTAACTTCACTGATGATGAAATGCAAGCTGGTATTGTTCTTCAAGATACAAAAACCGGCCGTGTTCAAGCAATCGGTGGCGGACGTAATCAAAAAGTAACACGTGGCTACAACTACGCAACACAAGTAAAACGTTCAGTTGGGTCAACGATGAAACCGATTGCCGATTATGGTCCTGCTTTTGAATATTTAGATTGGTCCACTGCCCATATTTTAGAGGATGAACCATATACGTATTCTGGTGGAACTCCTATTAATAACTGGGATTTCGGTTATAAAGGACCAATTTCAGTAAGACAAGCGCTTTATCAATCAAGAAATATTCCAGCCCTAAAAACACTTCAAGCTGTTGGATTAGATAAATCCGAGCAATTTGTTAATAAGTTGGGTATTACTTATGATAAAGGCCAAAACGTAGAATCTAATGCAATCGGAGCAAACAGTTCCAACCCAATGCAAATGGCTGGTGCCTATGCTGCTTTCGGTAACAAAGGAATTTACAATACACCACATACCGTTACAAAAATTGTTTTATCGGATGGACAAACAGAAATTGACACAGAGCCGAAAAGTACTGTTGCAATGAAAGAATCAACAGCTTATATGGTTTCCGATGTGCTTAAAGACGTTCTTACTATCGGAACAGGTACATCAGCAGCCGTACCAGGTGTTCCTGCTGCTGGTAAAACAGGTACAACAAATATCCCACCTGAATTCACTTCGAAGTACTACTATCCTAGTGGTGCTGCTCGTGACTCATGGTTTGCTGGATATACAACGAATTATTCGATCGCCGTATGGACTGGTTATGATGATAAGCAAAAATATGTATCTGCGAGCGAACAAAAAATTGCCCAACGCATGTTTAGTAAGTTAATGGCTCATGCCTCTGCTGGTAAAACTACCTCAGACTTCAAAATGCCAAGCAATGTTGTTTCCGTTCCAATCCTAAAAGGTAGTAACCCAATCGCCCGCGCTGCAGAAGGCACAGCGAGCGACTTAGTAAGCTACGAGTTGTTCTTATCCGGAACTGCTCCAACGAAAACAGCTTCTACTCCAGAAGACGAGAAGAAGAAAAAAGAAGAAGAAGCTAAGAAAAAAGCGGAAGAAGAGAAAAAGAAAACCGAGGAAGAGAAGAAGAAAGAAGAAGAAGCTAAGAAAAAAGCAGAGGAAGAGAAAAAGGCTGAAGAAGCCAAAAATCTTACTGCCCCTGCCGGCTTGAGGGCAAGCTATAATGCTACCTCTAAGCAAATCAATGTTTCTTGGTCAGCAGTAACTGGCGCAACCTATGAAGTAACTGTCAATGGTTCAACAACTACTGTATCTTCTACCTCCGTTTCTGTAAGTGGTGGCAATCCAGGTGACACAGTTTCCATTAATGTCGTCGCCGTAAAAGATGGCAAGAAAAGCCCCGCCGCCTCGACTAGCGTCCAAATTCCAGATAGTTAATAGTAAAAGAGCGGAAGATGAGTCAAATCATCTTCCGCTCTTTTTATTATCTTTTCGCAATCAGTTTACGTTGTTCTAACATTAATTCATTTAATTGCCGGAAACCTAAAAATGTATTTCCTCGTTTTAACACATACTCTAATCGTTCCTCTAAATTGAGTGGTTTAGTTTCTAGTGTTTTCACTTGTTCCATCAAATTATCTAGTTGCACCGGTCGATGATTGCTCCAGAATAAAATAGATAAAAAAATACCCAGCGCATCTCTGACAGTTACAGGAGATGGCTTTTGATGCACTTTTAAATCTGCTTCCATACTTTCTGCCAAATTGGTCATATGTTTCGCCAATTTCCGACACGCCCGCTCTGTTTCATTTTTCCACGGAAGCACTCCCCCACCTTTTGTAAAAAACTGCTGTTCTTGCCAAAAAGGTAAGCCGCTTACGTAAATCGATTCGGGATCGTATTCTTCTAAAATAACATCTGGAGCAGGAAAATCCGGATGCGTCAATTCCACTGCATACTTAAATTCAGCCATCAAATCCCCTCACTTTCGCTTGTTTTTTACCTTCTCTACACAAATAAAGTAAAGGGCATGTAGGACATTCTGGGTTTCTTGCTTTACAATGATATCTCCCAAAGAAAATCATGTAGTGATGCGCATCTGACCAGAGCTCTTCTGGTAGTTTTCGTTTCAACGTTTCTTCTACTTCAACGACAGAGTCTTTCCATCTACAAATTCCCAGCCGTTTACTAATACGTTCCACATGCGTATCTACAGCAATCGCTGGAACACCAAAACCAACCGACAAAACAACATTGGCCGTTTTTCTGCCAACACCAGGAAGGCTCTCTAGTTCTGCATGTGTCCTTGGTACTTCACCGTTAAATTCTGTTAAAATTTTCTCAGATAGACCTTGGATATTTTTGGCTTTGTTTCGATATAAACCAATGGAACGAATATCATCCATTAACTCTTCTAGTGGAACAGCTAAATAGTCTTCGGGAGAATGGTATTTTTCAAAAAGAGAGGCAGTTACACGATTTACTAAAACATCTGTACACTGCGCGGATAACACAACAGCCACCAGCAATTCAAACGTATTTTTATGAATGAGTTCACAGTGTGCTGCCGGGAACATTTTTGCCATTTCTTCTATGCATAATACAGTTTGTTTATTTGATAACAATTTGTCTACGTCACCCTTTTCTTTTTTCAAGCCAGTCGTATAACGGAATCGAGCCTGCGCTTTTTTTTACTTCACTTTGATTAATCGTTTGGCTTGTGCGGCCATTTTGATGAAATTCTTCGGCTACTCGCTTGGCATCTTCAATTGTTTTAACGCCTTGTTTTGACCAGTTAAGAAGAATACGATCAATATATCGGAAATTTAATTTTTGAGAAATAACAGCTTCTTTTAGTGCTTCTTTAATTAAATCTGGGCTGGTTCGATCTTGCTCTACCCATGCGGATAACATTTCTGCTTCCATTGGAGAAAGAGGTCTGCCGAATTCTGCTTCAAATAGACTATATAAATTAGTTTGTTTCTCTATTTGCTTTTCTTGTCTAGAATCTGCTTCTTGGTTCTCGTACAAAGCGACTAATTTACCCCAAAGTGGCGCTAAATTATATTGTTCTGAAATCATTCGCGAATTATCTTGGCTTTGTTCGATGGCAATCATTCCTTTTTTGAGGAGCGAATCCATCGTTTTAATGGTTTCCTCGAGCGAAAGTGTGGTTCTCGTTGTTAACATTTCCATTGAAGGGAAAAATTCTGCTTCTGCTGCAAAGGATTGTATTTGAAGTAAAAGTACCAGTTCTATTTCGTTTAAGCCGATGGTTGGATAGTTTTTCACTAGTACTTGAGGCAATGTTACTTGCCCTTCTGCCATCCATTTTTCAAGAATTTTTGGATTCATTTTAAACACCTCACTACAAAATTATAACATGGTTTTCGAGGGAAAAATATAAAAGTGCGGATAAAATCATGAAATCAACTGGAAAAGATTATTTTCAACGTAAAAAACGACACAAAAAAAGTGAAGCCAGTAATCGGCCTCACTTTTATTTCTTATGGGTATAAACGATTTAGTAAACGTGGGAATGGAATGGTTTCGCGAACATGTTCTGTTCCGGAAATCCAAGCAACTGTACGTTCTAAGCCAAGCCCAAAACCGGAATGCGGCACAGAACCGTAACGAGCTAAATCAAGGTACCAGCTGTATGCTTCTTGGTCTAAGTCGAAATCTTCCATTCTAGCTTGAAGTGTTTCTAAGTCATGAATACGTTCGGATCCACCGATAATTTCTCCGTAACCTTCTGGAGCAATCATATCTGCACATAAAACAACTTGATCGTTTTCTGGATCTTCTGGCATATAAAATGGTTTAATTGCTTTTGGATAATGTGTAATGAAAACTGGTTTTTCGAAGCTGTCCGCAATCGCTGTTTCATGCGGTGCCCCAAAATCGTCTCCCCAAACAATATCATCAAAGCCTAACTCGTGTAAACGTTCGATTGCTTCTGTATACGTAATACGTGGGAAAGGTGCAACCATTTTTTCTAAATGACTAACATCACGTCCAAGGCGATCTAGTTCTAAGCGACAGTTATCAAGTACTGCTTTTACTAAGAAAGCCACATAGTTTTCTTGTACTTGTAAGCTATCTTCTAATTTGTAAAACGCCATTTCTGGTTCAATCATCCAGAACTCAATTAAGTGACGGCGTGTTTTTGATTTTTCAGCACGGAAAGTTGGGCCGAATGAGAATACTTTTCCGAAAGCCATTGCTGCAGCTTCCATGTATAATTGACCACTTTGAGAAAGGAACGCATCTTCTTCAAAATATTTCGTATGGAAAAGTTCAGTTGTTCCTTCTGGTGCACTACCAGTCAAGATTGGCGGATCGATTTTTAAGAATCCTTCTTGATTGAAAAACTCATAGCTAGCGCGGATAATTTCATTACGAATTTTCATAATCGCGTGTTGGCGGTTAGAACGTAACCATAAATGACGGTGATCCATTAAAAATTCTGTACCATGCTCTTTCGGAGTGATTGGATAATCATGCGATTCGCTAATCACTTCTACACCTGATACAGCCATTTCATAACCAAACGGGGAACGTGTATCTTCATTGATTGTTCCTGTTACAAATAGGCTTGTTTCTTGTGTTAATGCTTTGGCAGTAGCGAAAATATCATCGCCAACTTCTGCTTTTACGACAACGCCTTGCATAAATCCTGTTCCATCACGTAATTGCAAGAAAGCAATTTTACCACTTGAACGCTTATTCGCAAGCCATGCTCCAATTGTTACTTCTTTTCCGACAAATTCGGATGCTTGATTGATTGTAATTTTCACTTGTCTACACTCCCTAATTCATAAAACTTTTAATTCGATTTATAGCTTCTTGGAATAAGTCTGGATTTGTTGCATAAGAAAGGCGTATATAATCGGGCATTCCGAATCCTGAGCCTGGAATGACTGCGACTTTCGCTTCTTCTAAAAGAGCTGCTACAAAAGCATCTACATCCTGAAAACCTTTTTTATGTGCCGCTTCTTTTACTTCGATAAAGAAATAAAAGGCGCCATCTGGTTTTTTGGGTTTAAATCCTGGAATGCTGTTTAGTTCTGGATAAAAGCGTTCCATGCGTTCTTCAAAAGCTTTGTACATTGTTTCTGGAACATCTTGGCTACCAACATAAGCTTCAAGTGCCGCGTACTGGGCATTGGCTGTTGGGTTACTTGTTAAATGATCCGCCAGTTTGCTCATTCCAGCAATGATTTCTTTATTTGCAGCTGCGTAACCAATACGCCAACCAGTCATGGAATAGGCTTTAGATACGCCATTAATGACAATTGTTAGGTCGTATAAACGATCACTTAGGCTCGCAATTGAGACTAAATCAGCTTTGTTTCCATAGTACAATTTCTCGTATATTTCATCTGATAAAATGTAAATCTGATGTTTTTCAGCAACTTCACCAATTGCGATTAGTTCTTCTTTTGTATAGCACATACCAGAAGGATTATTCGGTGAGTTTAAAACAATTGCTTTTGTTTTTTCGGTAATTGCTTGTTCAAAATTTGCTGCTGAAATTTTGAAATCTGCATCAAAACCAGTTTCTACAAAAACAGGAATTCCGCCCGCTAATTTTACTTGTTCTGGATAAGTTACCCAATATGGAACAGGAATAATGACTTCATCGCCTGGATCTAAAATCGTTTGAAACGCAGAATAGAGTACATGTTTAGCTCCTGTTCCTACGAAAATTTGGTTCGTTTCATAGTTTAAGAACTGATCTTTTTTGAGCTTATCGACAATTGCTTGTTTTAGCTCGATGATTCCACTGGAAGGCGTATATTTGGTGAATCCTTTATTCATGGACTCAATTGCTGCATCGATAATATTTTGCGGCGTATTAAAATCTGGTTCCCCAGCGCCTAATCCGATAACATCAATTCCTTCTTGTTTCATTTGTTTTGCTTTAGCCGTAATCGCGAGTGTTGGCGACGGGGCTACTCCTTTGACACGTTTTGATAAAGGTAAGTCCATTCTATTCCCTCCTCCAATTTAGTTACAAGTTTTCAATTTCTCTGTACCATTCACCTGTTTCAAAGTTAATGTCAAAGTAGTTTAGCTTGTCATTCTTATCTAAGTAGGCAACTTCCCAAATCGGTGTTTCTTTTTCCATGCCTAAGTTCACATGTAAAATTTTCTTTGGGTTCTTTTCTTTGGTTACTTTGTCGCGTGCTTGCTGTTCTGTGATGCCATCAGATGCGAACTTAACATATACTTTGTCGGATTTCTTCTTCGGAACCCAGACGATGATATTCTTATTCTCACTGTTCTTGCCAGTTAATACGTAATACACTTCTTTTGGACCATTGTACAGATAAAATTGATCTGTTGTCTTTAAGTCGACTTGGCCGCTTATTCGATCTAAGGCTTCGGTTTCTGCACTGGTTACAGGTTTTTCTGCCGTTCTAAAGTACAGAAAAGCCAACACGATAAGCACAATAATTATGCCGAGAATAATCGCTATCCATTTGCCAATCTTACGCTTAGGTTTTCTATTTCGCAAAATTATCTCGCTCATTTCTATTTCTAAATTACCGAAACTAGTCCGGCGATATGCATTTTCATTTTCGCATAGATACATTATAGCAATAGCCGCCTAAGATTTGAAGTCATATCAGGAAAAATTTAACCTTCCTTAAAGAATTCGCTCACTTCTTCTAATAAATCAGCCTGTTTTCCTTTTAAAATAGGGGCGCTTGGGATTGATTCCAAAAAGGCTTTCCCAAATTTGGTCGTATCCACCCGGTTGTCAAAAACAAAGACAATTCCTCGGTCGGATTCTCGTCTAATTAATCGACCAAAGCCCTGTTTAAATCGCAGTACAGCTTCTGGTAACGAATACGTTTGGAAAGCATTTTCCCCGCGTTCTTTTCGAAGCGATATTTGCGCTTTCGTATACGGATCATCCATCGGTGCAAACGGCAATCGAACAATTACAAGGCATGATAAGTCCTCACCAGGAATATCAATCCCTTCCCAAAAACTAGTCGTCCCAAGTAAAATCGCTTTGTCGAACATTTGGAATTGCTTTGTTAGGCGTGCTGCACTTCCTGCTGAAACCCCTTGTGCTAAAACAACATATTCTGCTAATGATTTCTCATTTTTCATATGATAGTACGTTTTTTGCAACATATCTGAGGCGGTGAAAAGCACGAGCATGCGTCCATTTGTTTTGACAGCGATATGTCGAATGTACTTAGCGAGTTCCGCGGTATAGCGCTCGATTGGTGTATCTTTAATCGGCGGCATATCATCTGGAATCATCACGCGGGCATTTTCTTTATAATCAAATGGCGAAGGAATCCGTTTTTCCACGATTTGTTCTTCTTCTAAACCAAGACTTTTGCGTAAATAATCGAATTTCCCTTTGACGGTTAAGGTAGCGGATGTCATAATCACACTTTCCTTTTTCGCGAAAAATTCTTTTCCAAGTGTTGGCTCCACTTCCATTAGCACTGCTTTCAAGCGAATACTGGAGATAGAATGATTTTTGTCAGCTTGCAAATAAATCGTCAAGATAGGTGATTTTTTATGCAACATTTGCTCGAGTTGCTTCACCATATTTTTCCAATCGAGTAAAAAGGCATACATTTCTTCTAAAAAGGCGCTTTCTGCCTCGCCCAGTGCATTTTCTTCTCGCTTGCCTTGCTCTAGTAAAGTTTCCATGTTTTTTTCTGACTCTTGTAGTAAATACAACACTTTCTCCGCGGCGTAATAAACCTTGTCATTCCAAGCATCTTTTTCACTATTTTCTACTAAGACGACTTCTTGCAAATTTTTACGCGCGACGTTTAGCTGCATTTTTAAAAGTCCGAAAAATTCTTCTATCGCTTCACCTAACTTCATTGCCGCAATATCTAAGTCGTATAAACTATCCGCTTCTGGAAAGGCCATCGCTAATCTTGTTAACAAAGAATACTTTTCTAATGAGCCTAATTGGTTCAAAAAGTATTTTAATTTTCGATAAGAAAGAACAAAACTGCCTTGAGTTCTCGCGCTATCAGCAAAATGATGGGCTTCATCGATTACAGCAAATGCGTACTTAGGTAATGTTTCTCTTCCGGAAAAATGGTCATTCAATAGCAAAGCGTGATTAACAATAACTAGGTCGGCATTTTTCGCTTGTTTAATGTTGAATTTATAAAAATCATGCATGAGCCACGGATCATGTTTTTCAGATAAGAACCACCCTGTGTGTTTCATTCGATTCCAAAATAGTTCTCCGCCACTGGATAAGTTCACTTCGTCAATATCGCCGGTCGTTGTTTCCGTAAGCCAGACGAGCAATTTCAATTTTGTCACAACGACATCATATTGCGTATCAACTTCTTGTAACAACTGCTCAAATTTAAATAAATTCAAATAGTGATCGCGCCCTTTAAGTAGGCTTGCTTTCACTTTAAAACCTGTTAATTTCGTCAAAAGCGGCACATCTTTTTCAAATAGTTGCGCTTGAAGAAGATTCGTATATGTACTAATAACTACTGGTAATTCCGCTTGTTTCGCTTGATAAATCGCTGGCAAAAAGTATCCTAATGACTTCCCAATTCCGGTTCCAGCTTCAATCAACGCATGTTTTCCAGACTTCATCGCTTGGAAAACAAGGTTCATCATTTCAAATTGACCACTTCTTGCGTAAAGTGGCGCTCCAGCTTTTTTAAATAAAGCCATCTTTGCTTCGTCCGTTTCCGGAAATTCCAGTAAATCTGCTCTACTATAAGTGGGCCTTTCGACTTCTTTTTTACGAATTACTAGTCCGCGATGTTCCACAAAAGCTGGATCAAGTGGTTTGTTTTCACGTTCTTTTCGCATTTCAATTTCGAATAACAACTCTGGAAGATAGCTTTTCAGACTACCCGAAATAGTTGTCATTTGACGGATTACTGGTAATGGTAAATTTTCTAGCTTGTCCAATAATAGTAGTAACAAGTCTGCCGTTACTTCCGCATCACTATCCGCGCGATGTGGCTTATCGTGTCCAAGGTTGAATTCATCCGATAAGTCTTGCAATTTATAACTATCGATTCCCGGATACATCATTCTAGCTAATTCGACGGTATCTAATTTTTTCATTTTCCCGAGTGAAATTCCCGCGCGCGTCATTTCTCGTTCTAAAAAAGTCCAATCAAACGAAACATTATGCGCGACAAAAATAGTATCTTCTAGTAAATTCGCGATAATCGGAGCTACATCTTCAAAAAGTGGCGCATTTTTCACATCTTTTGGCGAAATTCCCGTTAATTCTTGAATAAAAGCAGGAATTGGCTTTTCTGGATTTAAAAAGGTGGAGTATGTTTCCAGCCGTTTTCCTGATTCGACAAAGCAAGCAGCAAACTGGATAATCCGGTCCTCGCGCGATGCTTGATTTCCTGTTGTTTCTAAATCGACGACTATATAGCGTCTCTGTTTCATCTGCTCCACCTCTTTCCTTAACTGCTTTTATTCAAAAATAACGATTCAAACAAACGAGTAGCTTGAGCAGAAATCCACTCAAGCTCCCCGAACTGATTATAAAGTCGTATGCGCTTTTTCTTCTGGAAGTACCATTTCAATATGATTTTTTTCATCGAGTACGACGATTTTTGGTTCATGTGTTTGTGCTTCTTCCGCAGTAAACATACCGTAGCTCATGATAATAACTACGTCCCCTACTTGGACATGTCTAGCTGCTGCCCCGTTTAGACAAATTACTCCGCTACCCGGCTCGCCTGGAATAATATATGTTTCAATTCTTGCGCCATTATTATTATTTACAATTTGCACTTTTTCATTTGGAAGCATATCCACCGCTTCTAAAATAGCCGAATCAATCGTAATACTTCCTACATAATTCAGATTGGCTTCTGTTACAGTCGCTCGGTGAATTTTGCCATTCATCATTGTTCTAAACATTTTTTACCGCCTCTTTACATTTATTAATTCATTATCGATTAAACGAGCTTTTGAGTACTTCACTGCTGCTGCAATAATTATCCCTTTTGACCAATCTGTAACTGGTGTGAATTCGGGATAAGCGTACAGTGCCAAGTAAGCAATTTTTTCGTGCGCTGTTTGTTCGTTGATTTTATCTGTCATTACTTGAACAATTTTTATTTCATCTGTTTCGCCAGATTCAATAAGTTCTCGGCCTAGTTGTAAAGCTGCGTGAATAACTGGTGCTTCTCTGCGTTCGGTTTCAGTCAAGTAGACATTGCGCGAACTTTTAGCGAGTCCATCCGCTTCCCTTACCGTTGAAATAATTCGCAAGTTCACTGGGAAAAAGTAATCTTCTACCAAGCCAGAAACTACGGCTACTTGTTGGGCATCTTTTTGACCAAAGTAAGCATTATCCGGACTTACTAAATGAAATAGTTTCGTTAAAACCGTTACCACTCCGTCAAAATGGCCTTCTCGCTCAGCGCCGTCAAGTACCGAAACGCGCTTCGTAACGTGTAGTTTGGTCGCTAATTCGGTTGGATATATTTCTTCTACGGTAGGCACAAATAAAATGTCTACGCCGCCTTCTTCCGCAAGTTTTGCGTCATGCGCTTCATCTCGTGGATAAGCATCGAAATCTTCGTTTGGTCCGAACTGAGTTGGGTTGACAAATACGCTCATAACGACAAAATCGTTCTCTTTTCGCGCATGGCTAACAAGTGTCATATGGCCTTCATGTAAAAAACCCATTGTCGGCACGAAACCGATTGTTTTATTCGCTTGTTGTTGTTTTAAAATAGCTTCTCTTAGTTCTTGTTTAGTTCGAATGATTAACATCTGCTATTCCCTTCCATAAAGGCCTTTTAAGTCTTCTTCGGCCATCGTAAAGCTATGTTTTACTTCTGGAAATGCTTGTTCTTTAACTTCTTTAACATAGCTTGCAAGTGCTGGTTCGATTGTTTCGTCAATATCCGCATAAGCTTTCACAAATTTGGCACGGCGACTGATACCATAACCAATAATATCGTGATAAACAAGTACTTGTCCATCTGTTTCAACGCCAGCTCCAATACCAATTGTCGGGATAGAAAGTGCTTTGGTTACTTTTTCTGCTAGTTGACGTGGAATTGCTTCCAGTACAAGTGCAATCGCTCCTGCCGCTTCTACAGCGAGTGCATTATCTATTAATTCTTGCGCTTCTTGGGCAGATTTAGCGCGTACTTTATAGCTTCCTGTCAAGCCAACACTTTGTGGCGTTAAGCCGAGGTGGGCAACAACTGGAGCCCCTGCTTCTGTTAAACGTGCAATTTTGTTAACGACTTCGCCTGCGCCTTCCAACTTCACAGCATGAGCGCCGCTTTCTTGGATGATTTGGCGTGCATTTTGAATCGTTTCATCGACAGAACCGTGATAAGTCATGAACGGCATATCGGTGACAACAAACGTATCCGCAGCCCCGCGCTTCACGGCTTTTGTATGATGAATCATGTCGTTTATTGTTACTGGTACGGTTGAATCGTAGCCTAAAACTACCATTCCAAGTGAATCACCGACTAAAATCATATCTGCTTCTGCTTGTTCTACATTCTTAGCAGAAGGATAGTCATAGGCGGTAATCATCGTGATTTTCTCTCCGTTTTCCTTCATAGCAAAAAAGTCTACTGGTCTTTTCATTTTCTTAGCTCCTTTTCGTCCCTGTTAAATTGCTTTAATCAAGGCAAAAAACATATTTTTATTAGTAGCGTTAGTATGATCCGGTGAAGGTATCATCCATTCATTGCTACCATATGTATAATACCATAAATAGATGCTTACTTAAAGTATGCAAATTGAAGATAGGTCTAAGCTTAGACCTCTTTACTCACTTTATCCATCCATTTCGTTAATTTTTCTGGTTCGTCGGTCGCCGCATAGGTTGATACAACTTTTCCATCTTTTAAATAGACCATTGTTGGGACAGAATCAATATCCATCTCTTTTAAAAGGGCAATCATATCATCACGGCTTTTTTCGGATGCTTTATCGGTATTATAATAAGCCATGTTTTGCTCTGACTGTCTTTTTTCAAGTTCTTTCTTCAGGATGGGTTGGAACGCTTGGCAGTCTTCGCATGTTGGTCGTCCAACGTATACAAAGCCAGTTGTTTTATCAGCCATTTTTTGTTTGAAATCTTTGGTCGTAATTGTATTTAAAAAGGTCGAGCTTTCTTTCTCGGTTTGGTTCGCCTTCTCTTCGGTTTCTTTTTTATTATCACCACATGCACCGAGCGTAACAACTACGGTAATTAGCGCTAAAAGTAATAGAATTTTTTTCATAAAAACAACTCCTTCGTGTTTATTGTACTTGATTTTCTCAAAAAAAGAAAAACCCGAAAAAGTGATTTTCACACTATGATTTCGAGTTAAAAGATATGTTTTCGGTTATTTTGTTAGGTCTAAAACGATCTTTTACATAGGGTTTCGTTATTTTTCATTATCCAGCAAAATATCTGCGGAATAAATCGAATGCACCTCGCCTAGCGAATCTTGAAGTAATAGGACACCTTCATCCGAAATACCTTTTACTTGTCCATGAATTTTGCCTTTGGTTGTGCTGGCAGTTAGTTTTTCGCCAAATGGGATTGCTTTTGTTTCCCAAAGTAGTTTTATTGGCGCAAATCCTTTATCTAGGAAAAGTTCATAATATTTTTCTAAAGACGTAAGAATTTCTTGCAGCAAGGCTTTTCTTGATATTGTTTCGCCTAATTCCAGTTTAAGAGAACTTGCTTTGTCTTTGATTTCTTCTGGGAATTCCTGTTGGTTGACGTTAATGCCCATGCCAATAATAACTGCGTGAATGGTTTCTGCTTCGGCTTGCATTTCTGTTAATACGCCACAGATTTTTCGTTTACCGATATAAATGTCATTGGGCCATTTGATTTTCGGTTCGAGGCCGGTGATATTTTCAATTGCCTCTGTGATAGCGAGCGAGGCGATAAAAGTGAACTGCGGTACTTTTTGAATTGGAATTTGCGGTTTTAAAATGACGCTCATCCAAATGCCTTCCCCTTTTTTAGAATTCCACGGGCGAAGTAAACGGCCTTTTCCAGCTGTTTGCTCATCAGCCACGATTACGGTTCCTTCTGGGCTTGTTTCGATTTGTTGGTGGGCAATGATTTGTGTGGAGCTCACCGATTCGTGTATTTCCAAATGTTGACCGATAAATTTTGTTTCTAAACCGAGTAATAGTGCGTCTTTCGTGTACTGTTCTGCAGTTGCTGATAAACGGTAACCACGATTTCTGACTGCCTCGATTTCAAAACCTTCTTTACGAAGCGCCTCCATTTGTTTCCACACGGCCGTACGCGAGCAGCCTAGGCTATCCGCGATTTCCTGCCCGGATAAATAAGCGCCATTACTTTCTGTAAATAACGCAAGCAATTTTTCCCGATTATTCTTCATGATAGCCTAGCCACCTTTTTAGTTGATTTTTTTCATTGTTAATTTCATTTAAAAGAACCGCGCGCTCCACATTATCGAGCGTTTCCTTTACCCAAGGACCCGCGTTTTCTCCGGACCATTTTAGTAAATCAGCTCCAGAAATGGCTAAGTCTTTTTTGGAGTGAATCGGCAGTAATTCGTATGCTTGGTCGAGTGCTGCTTGCTTATTTGCTTGACCACGAATGACATTAAGTTCATTCACTAACGAAAAAACGGCTTTTCCAGCGTGATATAATTCTTCTGTCAGCCACGCTTCTTTTGTATTCAAGGCATCTTGGTATGCTTTATTTACTAATTGGATTGTTTTATTTGGTAATTTCCACGCTTTTAAAAATGCGGTAACGTTGGTTGGTTTTACGGCAACGACAAGTCCGAGCCAAATAGCCTCTTCGGTTGTCCGTTTTTCCCAGTTCCAGCTAGCAAATTCGGTTAGCGCGACTTTTTCTCCTTTTAAACCTGGCAAATATGTTTCCATTTCGACTTGTAAAAGTAAGTCCATCGCTCGTTTTATAGCTGGACCTTTGATCATTTTTATCCATTCGACCGTAATTCGTTCTACAGAAGTATGTTGCAATAAGGCAATTTGGCTTCCTAAGGCGTTTTCCGTTTCTTTATCAAGCTCGAAATCAAGTTGACTAAGAAAGCGAACTGCGCGCATCATTCTGAGCGCATCTTCATGAAAACGTTCGGAGGCTTTACCGACTGCTTTAATTTCTTTGTTTTGAATCGCTAATTGTCCGGAAAACGGATCGTGTAAATCGAAATGTTCGTCCATCGCAATCGCATTCATCGTAAAGTCACGGCGCTGCAAATCTTCTTCTAGCGAGCGAATAAAGGTGACTTCGCTTGGACGCCTGAAATCCTCATACGTTCCTTCTGTTCGAAAAGTGGTCACTTCATAACATTCTTTATTTTCTCTAACGGTAACTGTTCCGTGCGCAATCCCAGTATCATAGGTTGCTTGAAAAATTTCTTTTACTTCTTCCGGAAAAGCACTGGTTGCAATATCTACGTCGGAAATCGTTCTATTTAGCAAGTAATCTCTGACAGATCCGCCAACAAAATACGCTTCAAATCCCGCTGTAGTTAATTTTTGCAATACAGGAAGCGCTTTTAGAAAAACGTCATTCATCTGTCATCGCTCCTTTATTCATCATTCCGTCTTAAATCCCGCCAATCGAGGAAACCTGCTCCTAATCCGCGAATTAAAATTTCTGCTGTGCCAATATTTGTTGCTAAAGGAATTTCGTATACATCGCATAATCGAATAAGCGCCGTCACGTCTGGCTCATGTGGTTGAGCGGTTAATGGATCGCGTAAGAAAATAACGAGGTCCATTTTATTTTCAGAAATACGCGCGCCGATTTGTTGGTCGCCACCAAGCGGACCTGATTTAAAACGATGCACCGTCAAGCCTGTTGCTTCGATGATTCGTAAACCCGTTGTCCCTGTTGCATATAATTGATGCGGTTCGAGCAAATGTTTATATGCCGTTGCAAATCCAACCATCAAATCCTTTTTTTCATCGTGCGCGATTAATGCGATATGCATCTCATTCACCTATCCTTAGTCTAAAATATTTTCTAAGCCATAAATAAGTGTTTCTAGTTCTTTCGTTTTGCGAACAGAAAGTGCTACGCCAGACATAAAGGAAATTCGGTCATAAGAGTCGTGGCGAATCGTTAATCCTTGTCCTTCTGCCCCGAAAATCACTTCTTGATGTGCCACAAGTCCCGGTAAACGGACACTATGGATACGCATGCCTTCATATTCTGCGCCTCTTGCACCTTCAATGAGTTCTACTTCATCTGCTGCACCTTGTTTAATGAATTCACGATTTTCCGCCATCATTTCTGCCGTTTTTACAGCTGTACCACTTGGCGCATCTAATTTATTATCGTGATGTAATTCAATGATTTCAACATTTGGAAAATATTTAGCTGCTTTTTGTGCGAATTGCATCATTAAAACCGCACCTACAGCAAAGTTTGGCGCAATTAACGCACCGATTTTTTTCGATTCCGCAATTGCTCTTAGTTCCGTGATTTGTTCTGGTGTAAAACCTGTTGTACCAACGACTGCGCGTACACCGTGTTCTAAAATAGTTTTCATGTTACTATACCCAACTTTAGGTGTCGTAAAATCAACAACGCAATCCGGTTTTACTGTTTCTAACATCTCACTTAAATTACCATAAACCGGTACATCTAATGCGTTAAACTCAGCGATTTCACGGATATTTTTTTCTTTCGGTTCGTGGTCAAGTACTGCCACTAATTCCAAATCTGCTTCTCTTAAAACAGTTTTAACAACCTCGTGTCCCATTCTTCCTTTAAATCCAGATACTGCTACTCTCATTTTGATTTATCCTCCTTTTTCGTCCAGCGGTCTTTATCGCGTTCTTTAAATTTCGCCATAACCGTGTCGTGTGCTTGTTCCATATCAATATCAAGTGAATTGGCCATACACGTAAGGACAAACAGGCAATCGCCAAGTTCCTCTGCGACGGTTTTTTTTGGTTCACTTGTTTTCTTCGGTTTTTCACCATAATAATGATTAATTTCTCTGGCTAACTCTCCCGTTTCTTCCGTAATTCGCGCCATCATTGCGAGTGGGGAAAAGTAACCTTCCTCGAATCCACCAATGAAATCGTCTACTTCTTTTTGTATTTCTGCCATTGTTTTCGCCATCGGTTTCCCCCCTTTTTGTGGTAAACTAAAATAGATTTTAAGACTAATTGTTAACTTCATTTCATTATACCTAAACAAATACATACAAGTCCATGATTTTTTACTTACATATTAAATAGGTTCCAGGGAGGGGAAAAAGCGATGCTAAAAACACTTCGTATGAAAAATATTTGCTTTATTATGCTTGGTACAGCGATTTACGCATTTGGATTAGTTAACTTTAATATTGCTAATAATCTCGGGGAAGGCGGACTCGCAGGGGTCACTTTATTCCTACTGCACTTCTTCCAAATTGATCCAGCCTACTCTAACTTAATTTTGAATATCCCTTTATTTATCTTAGGGTGGCGCGTTCTCGGTAATCGTTCACTGATTTATACCGGAATTGGCACGGTGAGTTTGTCGCTGTTTTTATGGATTTTCCAGCGCATTCCTTATACGTTAGATTTGCATAGTGATTTGCTGCTCGTAGCGCTGTTTGCTGGTGGTTTTAGTGGCATTGGACTCGGCCTTGTGTTTCGCTACGGTGGGACAACTGGCGGCAGTGATATTATCGCTAAATTGCTTAATCATACGAAAGGAATTAGTATGGGACGCACGCTATTTGCGATTGATGCGATTGTTCTCGTTGCCTCCCTCTCTTATTTGGACGTTCGCCAAGTAATGTACACACTTGTCGCGGTGTTCATCGGTTCTCGGGTAATCGATTTTGTTCAAGAAGGAGCTTATGCGGCTCGTGGCGCACTGATTATTTCCAAAGATAATGATGCGATTGCTTCCCATGTAATGCTTGCGATGAACCGCGGTGTGACGGTGCTTGAAGGCCGTGGCGGTTTTTCGAAAAATGAACAAGACGTTCTTTATATTGTTGTTGCTAAAAATGAAATCATTCAATTAAAAAATATTGTGCAGGCGATTGATCCGCACGCTTTTGTTTCCGTTAGCGTCGTGCATGATGTGATGGGTGAAGGTTTCACACTTGATGAAAATAAAAATCCTATTTACTAATATATTTGCTAGGTTCGTAATTTTCTAAAGCTAAATCGACTGTGTTTCCAAGAGCCAAATCCGCCAAAAGTTTACCGACATATGGTCCCGTTGTTAAACCAGATGCGCCGAGACCATTAGCTAAAAACACCTTATCGAAACCAGGTAACTGCCCAATGAGTGGCGCAAAGTCAGGTGTATACGGTCTTGTTCCGACAGCAACACTAGCGATTTTCTGCTCCAAATCACCTTCCATAAACTGACTAACTTCTGTTATTATTTCTGCTCTACCTGCTGCTGTTGGCTCTGTATTGAAGCCAGCAGCTTTTTCATGTGTTGCGCCAACAATAACTTTTCCATTATCAAAAGGAACAATTGATTTTGCACTAGGTGGCAATATCACTGGCCAATCATCCGTTTCAAACTCGCTAAAATCCAGTGCCAACAATTGCCCTTTTTGCGCTAAAACATCTGTATGTAAACCAGCGTCTTGTAGCAAATCGGCCAACCAAGCACCCGATGCAATAATTAATTTATCGTAGCTTTCTTTTTCCTCGCCAACAAAAATTTCTCCATTTGTTGAAAAACGAGCGCGGCCAGATTTGATTTTCACACCATTTTCTTTTGCCGCATAAAGTAATGTTTCACAAAATAAGCCGCCATTCACGCGTGCTGCTCCACTTACATAAACAGAACCGAATCCCGGTTTAACGAGCGGAAATTTTTGCTTAGTTTCTGCTTCTGATAGTTTGGCAATCTCCCCCATCACGCTAGCTTCAAGGCGCCGCTCTTTTGCGAGGTTGAATAGCTCTGTTACTTTATCCTCGGTTGAACGAAGCGCAAGCACGCCGACTTGTTTGTAACCTGAATCGCGGCCAGTTTCTTCTTCCAACATATGCGCTATTTCCTTATAAAAAGCCGCACTATTTTTCGCCAGTTCATACCAATATTTATTCCGCCTTTTAGACAACCACGGGCAAATAATCCCCGCTGCGGCACGTGTTGCTTGTCCCGGCTCACCAGAATCAATTAACGTTATTTGAACATTTTCTTTTGATAGTAAATATGCTGCGCTGGCGCCGACAATTCCACCGCCAATGATGACTATTTTTTGCATGATTACACCCCTCTATATCAATTGTGACACAAGTTGACTTTTTGATAACTCTTTGTAATAATATGTGAAAATAGTTAAGTTTACAAACTACTAAAAATCCTCTACTTCATTCTATCCATTGTACTGAAATCCAGCTTTAATTACAAAAAGGCAGATTTTGGCTTATCTCGTTGTCATTACCACATATCCTCTTAGAGAACGCTTTCGCTCATTGGTTGGTTTTTTGCACTGCGTCTCAGCTAAAAATTCATTTATTTTTTCATTCTGCCTATATTAACTTTTCAGCTGATTAGTTATGCTGAGATATGGGAGATTTTTTTATGCCAAATATTCTTGATTCATTATGGAACAGCATGGCGCTTTTTTTATCAGCGCTTTTTTTTCACGGAATGGCGCTTCGGTCTATTAGAGAAAAAAAGCCCGCTTGGTTCCAAATCAAATTTGCCAATGAAATTATTAATTATGCACTGGGCGTTTACTACGGCCTTCTAGGTGTTTATTTTATTATCCGCGGATTACCTGGTATGGACTCTGGGATTTATACCGATATGTTACTCAATATTTTAATCGTACTTCATTTGTTCTCATCAGCTGGCCCGGCTACCATTGCGTTAATACTTATCGTAACAGGAAAATTATTACTGGGTGATGCGCTTTTCGCCAATTTTATTTATGTATTTTTAATTATCGGGTTTCACTTCATTTGTATGGAAGTGGCCAAATTACGCCTTAGTTCCGTTCAAAAAGTCGTTTTAGTCAAACTCACCGCGATTCCGCTGATGCTATTTTATTTACATCAAAAAATACATTTAGCCTATACGCTGGATTCCTTACCTGTTTGGATACTCTACTTTGCGGTTTCTTTTTTTATTACCTTTATTATTATTTCAGCGTCTTATTACATCGATACGTCTAATAAACTCATATACGACTTGCAACAATCCACTATCCTTGACCCGCTAACAGGTTTAACAAACTTTCGCCATTTTGAAAAAGCATTCGAAGCTGCTTTTAACTACGCTACTTTAAAAAAATCGAATTTAAGTGTCATTATTATTGATATTGATTATTTTAAACGGGTAAATGATACATATGGGCATTTAGCCGGAAATGGTGTTTTATCTACGTTTAGTCAGATGCTTCTAAAAATCAGTTTCCCACCGAATACAGTTATATCAAGGATTGGTGGCGAGGAATTTGCGATTATTTTGCCGAATATCGCTGTCAGTGAAACAGAGCATTTAGCAGAAAAAATCCGGCGAAAAGTCGAGAAAATTGATGTACCGATTGTCGCTTCTGGCTCTATCATTACTATTTCGGCTGGGATTGCGAACTATGATGGTAGCAATTATTCAAGCGCGAACGATTTACTGCACGCGGCCGATCAAGCCCTCTACAATGCGAAACGAAATGGACGAAACCAAGTACATATTCGCGAAACAGAACCAGTTATTTAAGAGAGTAAAAAGGAGATGAATCCATTTGTTCGAGCTAATTAATTCATACATAGATAGTTTAGCGCTCTTTCTTGCTATCCTTTTTATCCAGGGGATGTCTTTTCGAAAAATAAGACAATATCGCCCAAATTGGTTCCAAAATGGCAATAGACGACTATTTCTTTCTATTCTCCTTGGTGTCTATTATGGCCTGGCTGGTATTTACTTTATTTATGAAGGCGCCTACGAAAACAACCCAGTCATTTACACGAATATGCGGATTTTAATTTTGATGGTAACGAGTGTTTTTGGTGGCCGAGTGCCACTCATTTTTGCTTATTTGGTTATGCTTTTCGGCCGAATTAGTTTTGATATAACCTCGCCCATTACTAGTCGTTATATTATTTTGATGACGCTAATTTTCGCCGCTTGCTTACTTATTACCTTTTGGAAAAAACAACGCTTTTCGCGATTTGTCGCTTTGATTATTTTAAATTTCCCAGCGCTCCTGTATTATTTCGTGAATAATTTTGACCAGGGACGGATTTTGCGCGGTTTTGAAATTCTTGAGTACTTCTTGCTGTTCTTTGTGACAGCTTTGCTTGTGTTTTATGCCTGTAACTATATTGATAAAAGTAACCTTGTTATCCAAAATCTGACCGAAACTGCCATGACCGATAGTTTAACTAATTTACCGAATATGCGCTTTTTCACCCAACAATTCGCATGGATTTTTGCAAAAGCGCAGAAAAGGAAAAAGGCGCTATCACTTTTCATTATCGATATTGATAATTTTAAAGAAATTAATGATTTCCACGGCCACCAAGCTGGCAATACCGTTCTCGCCCAGTTTAGTAGCATTCTTAAAAACCGAACCTTTCCGCCACGGACAATGTTTGCTCGAATTGGCGGTGAAGAATTCGCTGTTTTACTGCAAAATGTTGACACTGCTCAAGCTGCTCTTATTGCTGATTTTTTCCGGGAAGAAATTGAACGGGCCAAGTTCCCTTACAATCCCGTTAGCGGCAAAGTGACCGTATCTATCGGGGTCGCTTCCGCCAGTTCCAATTTTGCAACAACGGAATCCCTTTTTGAAGCAGCTGACCAAGCCCTTTATCAAGCAAAACAAAACGGACGCAACCAAATTGCCGTTCATCAGGGGGAACTTGAATGAAACGAATTATCCTTATATTGATTTTACTTGTCCTTTTTGGCGCCGGACTTTACTTTCTCCTCCGCCCAGAACCGAAAGAACCTATCAGCGCACCGAAAGAAACAACGCCAACTTCGACCTCAGTTCAAACCTATGTAAAAGAAAATTATACTGCCAAAAACGATCTGATTATCGATTACAAAAATGCAAAAGAACCGCATTATTTGGCCGAGAGCATCGGACTTTACATGGAATATTTAGTCGAAGTAAATGATAGCAAAACCTTCCAAGAACAAGTAAACCTTTTAGAAAAAAACTTTATAACAAAAGATCACTTTATTAAATGGGAAGCGACTGACTCGACCACGACGAATGCCATTGTAGACGATTTCCGCATCACCGAAGCACTTTATCAAGCTAGTGAGAAATTCGACTACAAATCCTACAAAACACTCGCAGACAAACTACTCGCGAACACTAAAAAATATAGCGCTGACCAAGGTATTCCGGTAGATTTCTATGATTTCGTCCATCAAAAAAAAGCTGACACGCTTCATCTAAGCTATTTAAATATCCAAGCAATGCAACAGATTAATTATCGCGACAAAGCCTATCTACCCATTCAAACGGTGAACGCCGAACCATTTTTTACAGAAGTATTTCAAAATGGACAATTTCACTATGCCGACGCAAACGAAGTCAATATGATTGATCAAATGCTCATCGCACTTGCTTACTACGACGAAAATGGCGATATAGAGCCAAATTTCGATAATTTTTTACAAACCGAACTAGCTTCCAAAGGGAAAATTTATGCGCGTTATCAAAGGGAAACGAAGAAACCTAGCACAGAAAACGAATCCACAGCCGTTTATGCCTTTTTGACACAGTATTTTAACAAGACAAATCAAGCTAAAAATGGTAAAATCACCAAAGAGTTGTTAGAGAAAATGGACACGTCAAATCCTGAAACGACCCATTTTTTCGATTATATAAATAAAGAAATAACTCTTAAGAAATAACGGAAAGAAGTTGGACAAATGAAAAAGCCCTCCGTAAGTGAGATTATTGATCAAAATCATTTTGATACAATATATGAACCGATTGTTGCTGTTGAAAATACGCAAGTTTTCGGCTATGAGTCACTCACCCGCTTGAAAACCGATCACTGGAACGCCATCAGTGATTTTATCGAAGAAGCGGAACAGGATGGTCTGCAAAAAGCATTTGAGCTGCTCACGCTTCATAATGCCGTGAAACGCTTTGACAAGAGCGGAGACACGCCATTATTTGTCAATATTTCCTATGATACCTTTTTAGAAAATCAAGAAGAACTGCATGATACCCTTCTTGATAACGGGAAAATAGTTTTTGAATTTTTGGAAACATCCAAGTTGCCACAAGAACGAATGAACGAGCTAGAAAAACAACTGCTTTTATTCCAGAAAAAACATGAGACTAAATTCGCTATTGATGATTTTGGCTCCGGTTATGCGGACTTGCATCGCGTCTTTGCGCACCATTCTGACTTTGTAAAAACCGATCGCTTATTACTACGAGATTTATTTGAGAGCGATGGCAAAAAAATCTTCTTTGAGCAACTGCATAATTACGTCAAGAAACACCATAAATCCTTGATTGTCGAAGGAGTCGAAACAAAAGAGCAGTTAGAATTCCTTCAAGAAATCGGCATTCCTTACGCGCAAGGTTATTATTTTCATTAAGTTTAACAAAAGAAAATCTGATTTTTGTCAGGTTTTCTTTTTATTTTGAATCAGTTGTTATTCTTCTTGCCCCCATGTAAAATAGAATAGAATGAAAAGGAGTGCTGAAAATGACTGTAAAACCAGGTTTTGACTATCTAAATAATCCGTTATTAAACAAAGGAACTGCTTTCACAAGTGAAGAAAGAATCAGCTATCAATTAGACGGATTACTACCACCAATGATTGAAACAATCGAACAACAAGCCGCGCGCATCGAACATCAACTAGCAAGCTTAGAAACAGCTTTACATAAACATCAGCTTTTAACAAACTTATATAACGAAAATCGCACACTTTATTATTATGTCGTGACCAAAAACGTCACCGAATATCTGCCTATTATTTATACACCAACGATTGGCGACGCCGTAATCCATTATCATAAAGATTACACGGCTCCTGATGAAGCTTTATTTATTGATGCTTTTGCTCCAGAAAAACTGCGCACATCAATTGAAAACTATGCCAAAAACAATCCAAATATCGATATGATCGTAATTACAGATGGTGAAGGCGTGCTCGGCATTGGTGACTGGGGCGTAAATGGTGTCAAAATCGCAGTTGGTAAATTAGCCGTTTATACGGTGGCCGCTGGACTTGCGCCAGACCGGGTGCTCCCTGTTGTGATTGACGCTGGAACAAATAACGCGACTCTCCTTGAAGACCCATGCTACTTAGGCAACAAACGTCCGCGACTTTCAGAAAGCGAATATGATACGTTTATCGCTCAATTGGTCGATAGTATGCAAAGCGTTTTTCCAAAAGCAATCCTTCACTGGGAAGACTTTGGTCGCGCAAACGCAAGTCGAATTTTGCATAATTATCGTGATAAAATTTGTACTTTTAATGATGATATTCAAGGAACAGGTGCCATGGTCGTTGCCGCTGTCCTTGCCACCATTCAAGTTTCCCGCATTCCTTTAAGCGAACAAAAGATCATTATATTTGGCGCTGGAACGGCGGGCATCGGTATCGCTGACCAGCTTAGTGGACAGTTGATGCGTGAAACAGGTCTTCCTTTTGCAGATGCTCGAAAACATTTTTATTTAGTTGATCGAAATGGATTAGTGCTGGACAATATGACAGACTTAACAGCTGGGCAAAAGAAATATGCACACGCTGCTTCTGACTGGGCTAATACGCCGACTGATACGTTAGAACATTTGGTGGAAGCCGTTCATCCAACCATGCTAATTGGCTGTTCTGGCGTCACTGGTGCGTTTAAAGAGAGCATTGTTCGAAAAATGGCGGAGCACACGGAACGTCCAGCGATTTTACCACTTTCTAACCCAACCAAATTAGCCGAAGCAACCGCCGCTGATTTGATTAAGTGGACCGATGGAAAAGCACTTATCGTCACAGGAAGTCCCTCAAAACCAGTGGAATACCAACATACTACCTATGAAAT
This sequence comes from Listeria swaminathanii, assembly GCF_014229645.1. GTDB lineage: Bacteria > Bacillota > Bacilli > Lactobacillales > Listeriaceae > Listeria > Listeria swaminathanii. Next base: position 137,981 of record NZ_JAATOD010000002.1, read on the forward strand.
TGGCCAAGCAAACAATGCCCTGCTTTATCCAGGACTTGGACTAGGTGCCCTTGTTACTCGCGCCAAATATATTACAGATGGCATGCTCGCTGCAGCTTCAATGGCTGTCGCTAAACAAATTTCGCCAAATGAACCTGGGGCTGCCCTTTTACCACACGTGAGCACCCTTCGAGAAACCTCTCGAGCCGTGGCAATTGCTGTCGCCAATCAGGCATTAAAAGAAAATATCCAGCAAGTAGAATTAACGGATGTCACCGCAGCCGTAGAACTTGAAATGTGGCAGCCTACTTATAAAGGAGTTTAGCTATGTTCTATAAAACGAAGCATTCACTTGATCAACTCGTCCAAAACGGATCCACTCCCGGAATTAGTTATCAAATCAAGACAAACCAGCTGGAAGAAAATAACATTATGGGGTTAAAATCCGTTTTTCCAGAAGCGCAAATTCTACCAAGAACAACAGAAAACATTTATGATATCGCTTCTTTGACCAAAGTAATTGCTACGACTACTCGTATTTTACAACTTATCGAACAACACAGATTCCAATTAGAAGATCCTGTTCAAATGTATTTACCAAATTTCCAGCACAAAAACGTGACAATTTTACATTTATTAACACACAGTTCTGGTCTTGCGCAAAACATTCCTAACTTCCAAATGAACAATCCCGAAGACGTTATGCGCTATGTTTATGCCACACCGCAAGTTAATCCGCCTGGCACGGAAGTCACTTATGCCGATGCTAATTTTCTATTACTCGGCTATCTGATTAATAAAATGGAAGGTAATTACGAGCAAGCCATTCAACAACATATTTTAACACCACTAAAAATGACACAATCCAGTTTTCATCCAACGAATAAAGAACAAGTCATCCCGACTGAACTTGATCAAACACGCGGCTTAATCCAAGGCGTTGTTCATGACTTCAAAGCTTGGACCGCCAAATCTGGCACTGGTCATGCTGGCCTTTTTAGTACGCTAACTGATCTTTCCAAGTTTCGGGATGCGCTTATTTTGCAACACGGAGCACCAATCCTTTCTGAACAAATGTTACAGCTCATGCAAACCAATCATACCCCTGGCCTCAATCGAAGTCGCGGGCTAGGCTGGGACCTGCGCGGCGAGTCTGTTTTATATCACACCGGCTTCACCGGAACTTTCATGGTGCTCGATTTAAAACACCAAGCCAGTTTAATCGTCCTTTCTAACCGCGTCCACCCAAGCCGAGCCAACCCAAATTTCGTTGACAAACGTGACAGCATTGTCGACACTTTTTTAGAAGAAGTTTCAAACATAAAAGAAGTCTAGCACATTAGCTAGGCTTCTTTTTCTGCGGTTCGCCCCCCGCCCCATTTTAAGCTGAAAAACTGTATTAACACAGCCCTTGAAAGCCTTTTCTAGTTATATAAAAGAAATTTATTTTCTTTCTAGTTTTATATTGTTTTCATTTTCACAAAGGAGTATGCTGTTCAATGAAGAAAGATTCTAAAGACTTGTTTCTGGCTTTAAGTGAAAAGGAACACAATTGAAGGAGGAAATAATCATGACAAAAGCATGGGATGGTTTTAAAGGAACCGCATGGCAAGAAAATATTAGTGTAGGACAATTCGTCCAAGATAACTACACTCCTTACGATGGCGATGAAAGCTTCTTAGAAAAAAGTACACCTAGAACAACTAAACTAAATGAAAAAATAAATAAACTAGTAGAAGAAATGGATGCAAAAGGTGGCGTGCTCGATATGGATAACGCTATCGTATCGAATGTTGCATCTCACAAAGCTGGCTACGTTGACCAAGAAAATGAAGTCATCGTTGGCTTGCAAACAGATAAACCATTCAAATTAGCGTTTATGCCAAATGGTGGTCTTAGAACTGCGGAACAATGTTTAACAGACAACGGCTATTCGATCGACCAAGAATTACATGACTTCTACTTAAAAAACCGTTCTACTGCTAATGATGGTATTTTTAGAGCATATACAGACGATATCAAACGTGCGCGTCACTCGCATATCGTTAGTGGTCTTCCAGATGCATATTCGCGCGGAAGAATCATCGGCTTATACCAAAAACCAGCACTTTACGGCGTGGATCGTTTAATCGCTGAAAAACAACAAGACTTGAAAAAAATTGCCATTTCTTCTGATGAAAATATTCGTCTACGTGAAGAAATTTGGTTACAAATCAAAGCATTGAAAGACTTAATCGTTTTAGGTAATGAATATGGTTTAGAACTTGGCCGTCCAGCTGAAAATGCAACCGAAGCTGTACAATGGACTTACATGGGCTACCTTGCTTCTATCAAACAAGCAAACGGCGCTGCAAGCTCATTCGGTCGTATTCCGATTTTCCTTGATATCTACATCCAACGCGATTTAGAAAAAGGCATTATCACCGAATTCGATGCGCAAGAATTAATCGAGCAATTAACGCTTAAATTAAGAATGGTTCGTTTTGCAAGAACAGATGGTTATAACGAACTTTACGCTTCCAACCCAACATTCGTTACAACATCTATGGCTGGTATGGGGGCAGACGGTCGTCATCGTGTGACAAAAACAGATTATCGTTTCTTACACTGCCTAGACAACCTAGGAAACTCCGCAGAACCTAACTTAACTGTCCTTTGGGATGCTCGTTTACCTGAAAGCTTTAAAGAATATTGTATGAAAATGAGCGTCAAACACTCCTCCATTCAATATGAAAATGATAAATTAATGCAAGAAGAAGGCTACGGCGATATGCAATGTATCAGCTGTTGTGTTAGCCCACTTAACCCAGAAGCAGACAAAGATAAAGGCGAAACACATAACCTGCAATATTTTGGTGCTCGTGTCAACGTCCTTAAATGTCTTCTTGGCGCAATCAACGGTGGTAAAGATGACCTTCACAAAAACCAAGTATTCAACGTTGTAGAACCAATTACAACCGAATACCTTGGATACGAAGAAGTACTAGAAAAATTTGATAAATCAATGGACTGGTTAACAGACACATACGTTGATGCAATGAACATCATCCACTTTATGACAGACAAATACAACTACGAAAGCATGCAAATGGCCTTCTTACCATCCAAAGTAACAGCGAACATGGGCTTCGGTATTTGTGGATTCGCTAACGTTGTAGATAGCCTAAGTGCGATTAAACACGCCAAAGTAAAAACTATCCGCGACGAAGATGGCTTTGTATATGACTATGAAGTAGAAGGCGACTTCCCTCGTTACGGTGAAAATGACGACCGTGCCGATGACATCGCTGTAATGGTTCTAAAAATGTTCAAAGACAAATTAGATTCCCATAAACTTTACAAAGATAGTGAAGCAACTGTTTCTGTTCTAACAATCACTTCTAACGTTGCTTACTCTAAACAATGTGGTAACTCCCCAGTGCATAAAGGACCTGTATTCGATGAAAATGGTAAAATCATCAAAGAACCAGAATTCTTCAGCCCAGGAGCAAACCCTTCAAACAAAGCAAAAGGTGGATTCTTAGATAACCTTGCAAGCCTTTCTAAATTACCATTCCACTATGCTAATGACGGAATTTCCTTAACTATCCAAGGAGCTCCAAAAATGTTCGGTAAAACAACCGAAGAACAACATCATAACCTAGTTGGTATTCTTGACGGTTACTTTACAAAAGGTGGTCAACATATCAACTTAAACGTTCTTAATCATGAAGAAGTTATCGAAAAAATCAAAGCCGGCATCCCAGTAATCTTACGTATCAGCGGCTACTGCTTAAACACCAAAGATCTAAACGAAGAACAAAAAATGGAACTTTGCCAAAGAATGTTCCACGAAAAATTAATCGGTTAAAAATAAAAAAGCACCAAATCTGCGAAAAACAGATTTGGTGCTTTTTTTATGCGTTTGAAACTTCCGCCGCGTAAGCTCCTGCCGTATGCCCAGTCACTAGCGCGCAAGTAATATTATATCCGCCTGTATAGCCATTGATATCAAGTATTTCCCCGCAGAAAAATAGTCCTTCCATCAACTTCGACTGCATCTCTTTCGGCTTGATTTCCTTCACAGAAACCCCACCACCAGTTACAAATGCCTTTTCAAAATCAAGCGTACCATTCACCTCAAAAGTGAAATCTTTTAATAACTGAATAAACTGCTCGATTTTTTTCGGACTCACTTGTTTATATTCAGCCGTTTCATCTAGTTCTGCTTTTTCAAGTAAAAACAACAACATTTTCTCTTGTAAAAGCGAACTTAAAGAATTTTTCAATGCTTTCTTCGGATTTTCCTCTAATAATTTATACACATCTTTTGCAAGTTCCCCAGCTGACACATTCGGGAATAAATCAAGACGCATCTTCACCGTACCCGCGCCCGTTTTCTTTAATTCGCGAAGCACAAACATGCTACAACGAAGCGCTGCTGGCCCTGACACACCAAAGTGCGTAAAAATCATATCCATTTGATGGGTAATAATCGGCTTGCCTTTTGCATTTAAAACCGATAGTGAAATATCTCTAAGCGACGTCCCTTGTAGCACTTTTTGCTTGATAAAAGGTTCGCTCGAAGTAATCGGCACTTCTGTCGGATATAGCTCTGTGATAGTATGTCCCGCTTTTTTCGCCCAAGCGTATCCGTCACCAGTCGAGCCTGTCCGAGGAACAGATTTACCGCCAACTGCGACAATTACCGCGCTAGCTGAAATCTCTTGGCCGTCTTTGAGCGTCACACCTTTAACATGTCCATCCTCGTAATCAACTTGTTTTACAGCTGTTTGCATGTAGATTTTCACGCCAAGCTTTTCCATCCGCTGAATCATCGCCTCAGCAACAGAACGCGCGCTATTCGATACAGGAAACATTCTGCCGTGGTCTTCTTCTTTTAGAGCCACCCCAAGCTTCTCAAAAAAGCGAATAATATCTTCATTATCAAACGCATGAAACGCACTATATAAAAAGCGACCATTGCCAGGAATATGCTTAATAATTTCTTCTGCTGGTCGTCTGTTCGTTACATTACAACGTCCGCCACCAGACATAATTAATTTACGTCCCAGTTTTGGCCCTTTTTCAATTAATAGTACTCGTTTATTTTTCTCTGCTGCACTGATTGCCGCCATAAGTCCAGATGGCCCGCCACCAATGACAATTACATCATAATCCATTGTCCCGCTCCTTTACTTTATCCGTGTTTAAGTATAGCAAGCATTCGTCTCACTGCCAAGCCTTTTTCACCAAACAAAAACCTGAGAAAGCTCTCAGGTTTGTTTTAAAATCTAATTTCGATTCATATTCGTAAAAATAAGTAGTAATCTTAGAAGTTCCAGTACAGCTACAGCCATTGCAGCAACATACGTCATTGCAGCGGCACTTAGTACTTTTTTCGCTTGTGGAAGTTCTGATGATGCAACCAGTCCACCGCTCTCTAATTGAACGAGTGCTCGTTTACTAGCGTCAAATTCAACTGGCAATGTAATTAATTGGAAAAGTACTCCTACAGCCATCAAAATAATCCCTAGTAACATGAAACTAGCAAAGTTTGCGAGCATTCCGATAATCAAGAACACCCAAGAAATATTGGAACTAAACATCGTTATCGGAACAAGCGCCGAACGAAAACGCATAAACGCATAATCTTGTTGATCTTGAATCGCGTGTCCTACTTCATGGGCTGCAACTGCTGCCCCGGCGATAGAACGTCCGCGGAAGTTAGCTTCTGAAAGGAAAACAGCTTTTTTTCTAGGATCGTAGTGGTCACTTAACATTCCTTTCGTTTCATGGACAGGAACATTTGTTAAACCATTTGTATCCAAAATACGACGTGCAACCTCCGCACCAGTTAAACCATTTGCTACACCAACTTTGGAATAGTGTGCATAGGTAGTTTTAACTCGATACTGCGCCCAAAGTGGGATTGCCGCAACGATGATAAAATAAATAATATACTGACTAAACGACATCTAATCATCTTCCTCCTACTACTTTTTTTCAGTGAATATCCTTATCTCTTAGTATAAATTAACTACCACTAAGACTCAACCTCTTTCCCTCATCATGAGGAAATTCTAATGTAAGGTGGCCTTTTTTTATGGTTTTTTCATATACAAACCATAAAACCACAACCGTTAACCAAAAAGTTGCGTAGCCAATTTCCGGCAAGAATTTTTCTAACCCCATATAAATCGGCATTTGACCAAATAAATAATCAATGACATCATTATGAAACACCCAGACAGCTGCAATCATAAAATGACCAATCCGAAAACGATAGAACGGCGCATAAAGAATACCTTCCACTGCCATAAAACCATGCGTCAAAATTAACACAACAGAGCCCCAAACTAGCATTCCTTGATCAACCATATAAAAAACATTCATACCAACTGCCCACAAACCATATTTCACTAAACAAACAAATCCGAGCGCCTCCATCAAAGGCCAGTGCTTTTTCCCAATAAAAGCAACTAGCGCCAAAGTAAAGAACAGAATTGCCGTTGGACTATCTGGCACAAACAGCCAAAAACGAGGCTCTGTCATTTGTAATTGTGGTAAATACCATATGTATCCATAAATCGCTCCAAGTAAATTCCCGAAAAAAAGCACTCGTAAAAAGGCTCGATTTGCGAGTAAACTATATAACAATGTATCCAGCTCCTTAAAAAAATCCTAGCAAAGCAAGGAAACGATGCGCTTTTTACACCATTCCCCTACTCACTAGGATTTATCCCTTATTCTTTTTCCGTATCCATTTGCTGTAAAATTCGAACTAGCTTATGAAAAGTTGCTTCATCACGTGTATCAAGCGCCTCATCGATTTGTTGTAATACTTTCTCTCTTGAAAATTGGTGCACAGATTGATAAATAAGCGCATCGGCCATTTCTTTTTCCTCATCTGCAAGCTTCAAAGCCGCAAAAGGATTATCTTCACGAACAAGCGCGTATTCTGGTGAAGTCATCGCCTCTTCAAAATGAAGTTCGACATATAACTCTTCATCCCAATTCAAACGAATATCGTGAAATGCTTTTTCTGGATCTGTCGTCATAATGTTGCCTTTAAAAAATAGGAACGGCTCGGATTCAACCCCGTGAGCACTAAGTGAAAGCCCACGCGCACACCCTTCCAAATTATCAACAAAATGAACATATTTTACAATTTGATCATGGCCAGCAATATAATTTAAAACCCACATTGCTTCTCTACTCTTCATTTGATGTTTGTTTAAAAACCAGCGAATAAAATCTTTCTTCTCGTCTATTGAAATGGATGCCTTCATCTTTCCTCAGTCCCTTCCTGCATTCTTTTTAGTTTAATCAACTAAAGATAAAATCTCTGTGTCTTCTGGTTCAAGTTCTAAATAACTACGCAAAATTTCTTGTGATTTCGCGTGTTCGCCTTCTTCTCTTAAAAATAAACCGTATTCCTTTAAGAACGTAGGATTATTTGTAAAATGTGGATAAGCGAGTTCATAATTTGCTTTTGCTTTATTATATTGTTCTGTTTCCTGATATGCAACACTTACGTCCCAGAAAATTTGTGGTTCGGAAACAACTTCTTCCCCGAGGCCTTCCACTAATTCAATCACACCTTCATAGTCTTCCTTCGCAAGTAATAATTTGTTCAGTTGCATAATCGCTTCTGAATATTCCTCATCCAGCACAATTGCCTGACGATAAAATTCTTCTGCCTCTTCCGGTAAACGCATCGTAACAGCCAGTTTCCCAGCTTCTAGGAACATTTCTTTATTAAATTCATCTTGCGTTAAACCATCTTTGAGTACCGCAATCGCTTTTTCCGGTTCGCCGTTTTCTTCATAGCTTTTCGCTAAATAAGAATAGAGCGTTGTGTACGATGGATCATGTTCGCGCAAATGTTCGAGCGCGTGAATCGCTTTCGTATAATCTTTGGCCTGATAAGCCGTTAATCCCATCCCGAAAAGTGTATCGACCGATTCTTTGTCTTCAAGCGCGCGTTCGTAGTAAGATAGTGCTTCTTCAAACGCACCACTAGCAGCAAACGCTTCGGCAATCCGTTCATAGACGGACACAGCACCGTTCGAAATAATCGTTAACCCAGCTTCGACAGCCGTTTGATAAGACTGTACAGCGGACGCGAATCTCGCTTGGGATAAATAATATTCCCCTAGTGCAAAATCAATAATCGGCTCATTTGGCGCGATTTGTTTGGCTTCGAGTAATTTTTGCTCACTTACTTCAAACAAACCTTGCATTTGATATAAATCAGCTAACACGAGCAAACTCTCAATATATGCTTCATCTTCTTTGTTCACTTTTTCTAAATAATCTTGCGCAGCGTCGATATCGTCTTTTTCAAGCGCGACCTCGGCTGCACGGACAAGCAATTCGCCTTCATCCTTGTATTTAGCTAACAGAAGTTCATATAAATCTTCTGTTTCATCTAAAAATCCTAGTGCAAATAATTCTTCCGCTAAATAGTATTGTTCCTCATCTGTTCCCGCCTGCACTACTTCATCAAAATACTTCTTCGCAAGCACCATATCTTCATGCTCTAACGCATGTAACATTTTATTAGCTAATTCCATTTCGGCACCTTCTTTAATAATAAGTCGTTTTTCTATTATACCATTACTTCCTACATAAGAAAAAGTGATTGCCTCTCTTAAATAAAATACCAGCGCCGATGTTTTCGCACTCAGCACTGGTAGTCATTATTATTTTAAAAGGGAGTTAATATCTTCAAAGAATGTCGGGTAGGAAACAGAAACTGCTTCTGGGCGTTCTAGGTCCACGTCGCCTTCCTCAACAAGAAGTGCAGCAATTTGCAGCATCATCCCAATGCGGTGATCGCCGTAACTCGTTACATTGGCCGCATGAAGTGGTGTTTTCCCGCGAATAATTAAGCCGTCTTCGGTTGGCGTAATATCAGCACCCATTTTGTTTAGCTCCGTAGCAACGGCATCGATACGATTCGTTTCTTTGACTTTTAATTCAGCCGCATCTTTAATGATCGTTGTTCCTTCTGCTTGCGTTGCTAAAAGTGCGATAACTGGAATTTCATCGATTAAACGAGGGATAATATCGCCACCGATTTCTGTTCCTTTTAACTCGCTCGTTTTTACAACAACAGTACCTGCTAATTTCCCGGTACTTCTGCTGGAATCTTTTACTTCTAAACTGCCGCCCATTTGTTCTACGACATCGAAAATCCCTGTTCTAGTAGGATTTAAACCAACATGTGTTAGTTCAATTTCACTGCCTGGCGTGATTAAACCAGCCACGATAAAGAATGCCGCGGAAGAAACATCACCTGGCACAGTCATTTCTTGTCCAGTGAATTTTTGGCCGCCTTTGACGCGAATTGTTAAACCATCCATTTCAATTTCACCGCCAAATTGGCGAATCATATGCTCGGTATGGTCACGCGTTTTTTCTTTTTCATGAATAATCGTTTCACCTTCTGCTTGCAATGCTGCGAAAATAATCGCACTTTTTACCTGCGCACTAGCAACTGGCATATGATATTCCATTCGTTTTAGTGTTTGCTTGCCAACGATTGTAATTGGCGCAAATTCAGAACCATCTTTACCATGCATTTTGGCACCCATTTGTTGTAGAGGAAGCATCACGCGGTTCATTGGTCGTTTTGCAATTGATTCATCGCCTAAAATGACAGTATCAAAGTCTTGTCCTGCTAAAATCCCCATCATTAAGCGAATTGTTGTTCCCGAGTTGCCAATATCAAGAGGGCCATCCGCTTGTTTTAAGCCATCAAAGCCAGTACCATGAACAATAATTTCTTCATCGGTTTCTTCTATTTTTACGCCTAGTGCTTTAAAAGCTTTAATAGTTCCAAGGCAATCATCTGCACGTAAGAAATGACGAATGACCGTTTTTCCTTCTGCAATTGCCCCAAACATAATGCTGCGGTGGGACATCGATTTATCTCCAGGGACTGTGATTGCACCAACTAGTCCTTGTTTATTTGTAATTAATTTCATCGTCATTTCGCTCCTATTCGTAATGGCATGTATAGTTACTTCTCGTTTCAATGCAACGTTTCGCCCGGTCCCTGTCTTCATCTGATTGGAAAGTAATTTGTAACACACCGAAAATATCTTCGCGTGTTTCCAAAATCTTGATGTTCGTTAAACTAATTTCTTCTTCGCCGAGATATCTCGTCACCTCAGAAATAACCCCTGGATAATCTGGTACATCGACAAATAAATCGTAAAACGCAGGAATTGCTCCACCTTGATGAACTGGCAAGGAATCGCGAAATTCTTTTGCCCCATCAAAAAATGCATAAATCGATGTAGCATCTTCACTTTCGAGCATTTCAAGCGCTTGGTTCATACTATCGCGCCAAATCGTCAACTGTTTCGTTAACGTTTTTTGGTTACTGATAGAAATGTCCGTCCACATTCTTGGATCAGAAGAAGCGACCCGTGTAATATCACGAAAGCCTCCTGCCGCCAGTCGAAATGCAGCTGGATGTTCTTCTGTAAAACTTTGCGTCTGATTAACTAAAGCCGCCGCTACAATATGCGGTAAATGGCTTAGCATCCCTGTAATTTCATCATGTTCATTCGGTGTTAACACTAAGAATTTAGCATTCGTACCAGACAGCCACGTTCTAAGCTCCGCGACTTTGTCTTCTGCGACATCTTTCGTTGGTGTTAACAAGTAATAGGCATTTTCAAACAACAATTCTTTAGCAGCACGGACACCACTTTTATGTGAGCCAGCCATTGGATGACCGCCGATAAATGTAATACCACTTTCCCGAAGCGCTGTGGATGCTTCCATAATTGTTCCTTTTGTACTGCCTGTATCAGTAACAATCACATTTTTCTTTAAAGTAAGTTCAGGTATGCGCGCGAGTAATTGTTCTGTTTCTTTTACCGGGCAACAGAAAATAAGTAAATCTGCTTTCGGTCCATCTATTAAAATACTTTCGCCAATTTCATCGATGACACCTAGAGACTTCCCAACTTCTAACGAATGATAGGAAACGTCAATTCCGATGATATGCGCTTCTGGATGTTTGGCCTTAATCGCAAGGGCAATAGAACCACCAATCAATCCAAGCCCAACAATAACTACCGTCCCTTTCATTCAAAAACGCCTCCAAACACTTACAATAATTTTTCTAAAAGTGCAATTACCGCACTATTTTCTGCTTCTTTTCCGATTGTAATTCGAACAGCTGTTGGAAAACCAAGTGCTGCGCCAGAACGAGTAATATAGCCATTTTTTTCCAAGTAGCTAAAAATAGTTCCTGCTTCGATTCCTAAATCTATTAAAACAAAGTTACCGTTCGCCGGATATAGTTTCACTTGTTCATAACGTTTAGCGAACGCTTCGTATTGTTTAATTCCATTTGCATTAGAAGTTCTGCATGCGTCAATAAAAGCTTGATCCTTAATCGCTTCAATTGCTAATTTTTGGCCAATGCTCGTTGTGTTAAACGGCGGTCGAACAATATTAAGCTGATTGATTATTTCTTTGTCCGCGATACCATAACCTACACGAGCACTTGCCAAACCATAAATTTTACTAAAAGTTCGGGTAATAATTAAATTTTTATAAGTGCGAATTAGTTTTTCGTGTTTCTCAGGCTGTGGTGTCACATATTCAATATACGCTTCATCTAAAACAACAAGTACATCGCTCGGTACTTTGTCTAAAAATGCTTGAATGTCCGCTAGCTCAATATAATTCCCAGTCGGGTTATTCGGATTACAAATCCAAACAATCGTCGTTTTTTCATCAATCGCGTTTAACATGCCTTCTAAATCATGCGCACCGTCCACAAGCAGTGGGATTTCTCTTACTTCCGCGCCTTCGATCAACGCATTTTGGCGATACTGCACAAATGTCGGTGTCGCCATCACGGTATTTTTCGTCGTATCAAGCAAAACCCGCGTCAACAGTTCAATCAATTCATCCACGCCAGCCGTAAAAATCAATTCATCTTCTTCTAATTGATAAAATTCAGCCACTTCTTTACGTAGACTAGAAGCCCAACCATCTGGATAAATTTCTGTTTCCACGCTAGAATTGGCTTGAAGCGCCGCCACTTTTGGAGAAGTTCCTAGTGGGTTTTCATTAGATGATAGTTTGGTAATTTTCGTTAAACCAAGTTCTGCCATCACTTCTTCTTCGCGTTTCCCAGGTTTATAAGAAGATAGACCTGCAAGTGATTTTTTCCATTTCATTACGCATCCTCCTCTTTTACTAAATCTGGGCGTAGTACTTTTGCTCCTCGTAAGTAGACATGGTTGATGGCTCCGAGTGGTTTATGTAAATCTGTGAATACCATGAAACGAATACACATTGGAAGCGCATTTGGCACCGGAATTTCTTGCATCCCCATAACAGGAACGTATTCAAAACCAGATGTCTCACGCACTGCTTTTGCTGGAAAAGCGGCAAAAATATCTTCTGTCACCGTAATAATAACCGACGTTAGTTGCTCACTATCCGTTATCCCATTTTGAGTTAAAATTTCTTCAAATAATTCTTTCGTAGCTGCATAAATTTCTTCTGCTGTATTATGTTCTATTGTTGTTGCCCCGCGAATCGCTCTCAAAATATATCCCCTCCATTTCGCATCACACGTTTATATGTTTCAAAAATCAATTCATCTTCTGCTTTAAAAATCACCGGTTTACCAATTTCTTCCAGTAAAACCATGCTTATTTCATTAAAAGTTGTTTTTTTATCATGACGCATATTTTCCAATATACAGCTAAAAGGCACGGTCGCGTCAAAAGTCGTATCGTAGCCTAACTGGCCCAACCACGTTTTAAACTCTGCTAAATCAAAATCCAGTCCGTAAACCGTCTCACTCATCGTTAGCGCGTAAATCATCCCGTAAGTAATCGCCTCGCCGTGCAGCCATTTGCCAAAGTTGCCGTAAGCTTCTAAGGCATGACCAAACGTATGACCAAAATTCAAAAATGCGCGCACACCTTGCTCAGTTTCATCCTGCGCAACAATGTTTGCCTTAATTTCAATCCCACGTTGTAAAAATGGCGTCAAATCCTTCGTATAAAAGTCTTTCGGCTCCGTAAAGGTATCCATTAAAGCACGTAATAAAGTCAGGTCACTAATGAGCGCATGTTTAATCATTTCCGCAAAACCAGAGCGCATTTCCCGTTCTGGTAAAGTAGCAAAAAACTGCGTATCGTAAATGACCGCTTCTGGCTGATAAAAGTTGCCAATCATGTTTTTGCCAAGTGGATGATTAATCGCGACCTTGCCACCAACCGCACTATCATGCGCGAGAACCGTCGTAGGAACTTGATAAAACGGAATCCCTCTCATATACGTAGCAGCGACAAAACCACCTAAATCACCAATAACGCCTCCACCAAAAGCAATTAAAACAGCTTTACGATCTAGTCCTGTTTCAATCATTTTTGTCATCACGTCTTCATACACACGAAACGTTTTCGCTTCTTCGCCGTTTGGTGCCACATAATAAGTGACTACAGGCAAATCAGCAAGCACTGCGTCAAGTTTCGCTTTATGAAGTTCCGCCACGTGTCCGTCCGTTAAAACAAACACGTGGGAAAACTTAGCTAGACTCTCTGTCCATTTTTCCCGGACATCTTCAAGTGCGAATTCATTAATATATACTGGGTATGTTTTACTTTTAGCACGGACTGTAATTTCTGGCATGTTTAAAACTCCTTCGTTAAGTTTCGGTGTTCCTCCACATGTTTTTTAAGCGTATCAAAACGATCACCATCAAATTTTTCTAAAACAGCGACTGCAACTTCCCAAGCGACAACAGCTTCAGCTACCACGCTTGCAGCAGGTACTGCACAACTATCCGAACGTTCTACACTGGCATTAAATGTTTCTTTAGAATCAATATCAACACTTTGCAGTGGTTTGTATAAAGTTGGGATTGGCTTCATTACGCCGCGAACAACGATTGGCATACCATTTGTCATTCCGCCTTCGAATCCACCAAGATTGTTTGTACGTCTAGTGTAGCCATCTTCTTTACTCCATAAAATTTCATCCATCACTTCGCTACCAGGTTTTCTAGCAGCCTCAAAACCGACACCGAATTCAGCGCCTTTAAATGCATTAATACTGACAATCGCACGAGCAATTTTCGCATCTAATTTTTTGTCCCATTGTACGTAGCTACCAAGTCCAGCTGGTACACCGCCAACAACTACTTCGACGATTCCACCAATCGTGTCGCCATTTTTCTTAGCGTCATCAATTTTTTGCATCATTTCTTCTGCAGCAACGCCATCTAAACAACGAACTGGGGAAGCTTCGGATGTTTCTTGGATTTCTTCAACCGCGTAATCACGTGTTAAATTCGCACGAGTCCCGCCAATTTCAAGTACATGTCCGGCCACTTCAATACCTAGTTCATGTAATAGTTTTTTCGCTACTGCTCCTGCTGCCACGCGGACAGTCGTTTCACGCGCGCTAGAACGTTCTAGTACGTTACGCATATCGTTATGACCATATTTCATGCCGCCAACTAAATCCGCATGTCCAGGACGTGGACGGGATACGCGACGAGATTTTTCATTTTTTTCTGGGACTGGTTCAATACTCATAACTGTTTCCCAATGTTTCCAATCTTTATTTTCAACAAACATCGCAACCGGTGCGCCTAATGTTTTACCATGACGAATTCCAGCCGTGATTTGTACTTGGTCTTTTTCAATCCGCATCCGCGCTCCTCGACCATGTCCACCTTGTCTTCTTTTTAGCTCTTTATTTACGTCTTCTGCAAGTAGAGGCATTCCTGCTGGTAATCCTTCAATAATTGTTGTAAGCCCCGGTCCGTGTGATTCTCCTGCCGTTAAGTATCTCATCTGCTCATCTCTCCTTTTTCTATTTCAGCTAGGTATTTCTAGCGTTTATATTTTAGCGCTTTAAAGTATATGTGTAATATCTTAACATATGCCAAGCGAGAACACAATACTTTAGTTTCATTCTTTCATCTTACCAAAAAACCGCATTAAATGGTAATTTCTCTATGAAAAAAGAGCCTAGGTTTCCCTAAACTCTGAGCTATGTTAAATCCAAGTGTCGATTGCTTTTTGATAACTTAAAATTTCATGCGGTTCAAAAAATAGTTGAATTTCCCGTTTCGCACTTTCTGGGCTATCCGAACCATGAATCACATTTCGATTAGTATGTATCGCATAATCTGCGCGAATAGTTCCAGGATCTGCTTCTAATGGATTCGTTTTCCCCATCATTCGGCGCGCAGTCGTAATCGCCCCGTCGCCTTCTAACACCATCGCAAATACAGGTCCAGAAGTAATAAAGCCAATTAAATCCTCGAAAAAAGGTTTCCCAATATGTTCCGCATAATGTTTCTCTGCTAATTCGCGGTCAATTTGCATTAATTTTCCAGCAACAAGCTTCAAGCCTTTTCGCTCAATTCTTGTTATAATTTCACCAATAAGTCCTCTTTCCACGCCATCCGGCTTAACCATTACATAAGTTTGTTCCATATAGAATCCTCCCTCACGTTAATAATTTCTTTTATCTAAAACACGAACGATTTGTTTTAATGGCTTTAATTCAGGCACTTGCGGCAACGAATCGAGTATTGCTACGGCTTTTTTCAAGTAAGCTGTTGCGATATCTTCGGCCTTTTGGGCACCTGCTTTCTTTACTTCTTCCACTAAAACGGCAATTTCTTCTGCTGGAGTTTCCTCCGTTATTTGGCTGATGCGTTTTTTAAGAAAAGGATCTTCCATTGCGAAAAATACGGGCAACGTCACATTTCCTTGTCTTAAATCTTCCCCAGCTGGTTTACCGAGTTCTTTTTCTGTTCCAACAAAATCAAGTACATCATCCGTAATTTGAAACGCCATGCCAACATAATAACCAAAACGATATAACTTCTGATAATCTGCTTCACTTTGACCAGAAACAACGCCACCAAGTCCGCAACTAGCTGCGATGAGTAAGGCTGTTTTTCGTTTAATGCGTCGCAAATAGTTACGCACACTTTGATCAAAATTGTATTTATCTTTTAACTGTTCGATTTCACCAGTAGAAAGTTCTACGGTAACATGCGATAACATTTTATGCGCGGCAACATCTTTAATTTCCGTCATATATTCCAGTGACTTAGCAAACAAAAAATCGCCAGTATACATCGCAATATGGTTGCCCCACTTCGATTTAATCGTCTCACGTCCGCGTCTTAAATCTGCATCGTCCACCACATCATCATGCACAATTGATGCCATATGAATGAGTTCAATTGCCACACTCGCATTTTTCACTGCATCAAAATCTGGATTAGCGGCAAGTCTAGCAGATAAACAAACGAACATCGGTCTAATCCGTTTCCCGCCTGCTTCTAACAAATGGAGTGCCGCATCCGAAGTTGTGTCTGCAGCTGCGCCAGAAAGAGCTTTTTTAAGTTCTTTTTCAACTGAGTCAATGTCTTTTTGCATATTTGCATATAAAAAGTTAAGTTTCATGCTTGCCACCTTATTGTTCCTTCTTTTTAAATCCAAAGTGGGTTGCACTTGCGCCGCCACTGTGTGAAATATATCTTACGTATGAAAATCCGGCTTCTTGAAACATTTCCGCAAGTCGTGCCATTCCTGGAAACTCACGCGTTGATTCCTGTAACCAGCTATATTCTTTATAACTTTTCGCAAAAAATTTCCCAAAAACAGGCATCACGTAACGGAAATACGCATTAAATACTTGTTTCCAACCGGGAATATTTGGTTGCGACGTATCGATACACGCAAGCTGTCCACCCGGTTTTAACACGCGGTACATTTCACGCAACACTTGCATATAATCCGGTACATTTCGAAGCCCAAAACCAATCGTCACATAATCAAAACTATTATCCGGAAAAGGTAATTCCATTGCGTTCCCGTGAATAAGTTCCACATTATGCAAATCCGCTTCCTTCACTTTCTCGCGGCCAACTTTCAGCATGTTTTCACTAAAATCAAGCCCTGTCACATGACCTTCTGGGCCAATTTCTTCCGCCATCATAATCGACCAATCTGCCGTTCCACAGCAAACATCAAGAACATTCGTCCCTTTTTGAACACGCATTAGCTTCATTGTTTCTTTGCGCCATTTCACATGTAGTTTAAAACTAATCACACTATTCATTCGGTCATAACTGGGGGAAATTTTCTCAAATACTTTATGTACTTTTTCTTCTTTAGTTTCCGTCATATCCCGAATCTCCTTCTATTTATCAGTCGTTAAGAACTTCGATGATTCTTTTTTCCAGTATATTAGAAAGCGGCTCGGACTCCTCTTTTAGTCGTTCCACTTCACTTTTCACATCACGAATAATCGCTACTAGCCAACTTTCAAAATTCGTCACAGCTTCTTTCGCAAAATAACCATGATCAAACGCCCGCTTCAATCTAGACGCACCAATTTCCTTGTAAGTAGCAAGTTCCATTTGAAGTCTTTTAAGCAAAAAGAACTGACAACCTAGATTGATAAAAGTTTCATCCTTCATAAAGTACTTCGCAAACTTGGCAAAAATCGCTGCATTTGTCAAAGTAAGTTGCGCTAAATATTCTTCATCTGTCGCTACATGTAATTGGTAAATATTGGTTTTTGCAGTGTTTGTTTCTTGTACGCCACTTTGCAAGGCCCGCAGTAACGGAATCATTTCTAATTCTGCAAGCGTGCGGTAATAAAGAGAGCTATAAAAATCCCCAGCGAGAACTGTTAGCTCCTGCTCTTTACGAGTGAGCTTTACAACGTCGCCTGGTTCATCGATTTTTTCATGTGTATCATGCGCTAAAATCATGTACAACGTTGCACTAACGACGCGATACGCTGCTGCATCAGTCAAATCAGAGCCAGAAATCGCTTCATGAAGAAATAGCATTTGATCTTTGTCCATTTGCCCGCCTTCATTATTCTCTTGTAAATACTGATAGACTGCTTGCTCATGTACCAATTGCTCCACTTCCTTTAGCCCAGCCTCTCTTGCCTGATAAGTCATTTAACAATCCCCTTTGAATCTCCTTATTACGTAAAATAAATTATACCATAAAGGATATTTAATTATGCTTAATTAAAGCCAAAACTTCACTTCTAAGCTTATCGTCATTTTTAAAAGCGCCACGAACAGCACTTGTAATTGTTTTTGTTCCAGGTTTATTGACACCGCGGATTGTCATGCACATATGCTCTGCTTCCATAATGACCATCACACCAAGCGGTTTTAGTTTTTCCATCATAATTTCTGCAACATTTGTTGTAATACGTTCTTGCAGTTGTGGGCGACGACTCACATCATCTACCACACGAGCAAGTTTGCTAAGACCAGCAACTCTTCCATTTTGTGGCAGGTAAGCAACGTGAGCTACTCCGAAAAAAGGGACAAGATGATGTTCACACATAGACGAAAAACGAATGTCTTTCACAAGCACTAATTCTTCATGTTGTTCTTCAAAAATAGTATCGAAATGAACAGAAGGGTCTTTTTTAAGTCCAGAAAATACTTCCTCATACATACGAGCTACTCGCATTGGTGTATCAATCAGTCCTTCACGTTCTGGATCTTCTCCTACTGCTTCTAAAATAACTTTTACCGCGTCAGCAATCTTTTGTTTGTCTATTTGCTCCATCCTTAATTCCCCTATCTTTTTAGCATTATATACCTTGTATATCTTAACACAGCCGAACTTCAAGGTAAATTTAATTTGCTTGGATAAGTGATAATAATAGGCATTTTTTGCTTTCGTAATTATATTCCCTATTTCTAAAACAGAAAACCACTAAAAATGGGCATAAAAAAACTAGCCTAGCTTAATTATAAAATTAAGGCCAGACTAGAGTTAGTGCTTAAAAGTCTATGTAGCTTATTTAACAGCTTCTTTAAGCGCTTTACCAGGTTTGAAAGCTGGTACTTTACTTGCAGGGATGTCGATTTCTTCTTTAGTACGAGGGTTACGGCCTTTACGGGCAGCACGTTCACGTACTTCAAAGTTACCAAATCCGATTAATTGAACTTTTTCACCTTTAGATAAAGAAGTTTGAATAGTTTCGAATACAGCTTCAACTGCTTTCGCTGCGTCTTTTTTAGAAAGATCAGCTAATTCAGCAACACTGTTTACTAAATCAGTTTTATTTGCCATTGTGTTTTTCACCTCCTTCACAGAATACTACAAAATAAGCAGGCACTAGATGGTACCTGTATTTCTCTTTTTTTCCAAAAACAAAAATTGATTTTGGAAATCTAAGGAGAATCATGACTGAAATGGCTTAACTACAAGCCTTAACAGTAATTCTGATAAAAGATTATCACATAATCCCTACAACTGCAAGGAATAATGCCAAACTGACACCGTTTCTTAACATTTTCAATCACAAACTTTTCTCTCAAATAGCTTGAAAACGTGATAGTATCAACCTGTTATCCATAATACTAACTTGGAAGCCTTAGAATAGCAAGCGATACCACTACAATCGGCTAAAATAGTTCTTTTTTCATAAAAATACGACTAAATTTGCGTCTATTACCTGAAAACTCTAGGTTTCTGAGCCTAGTTTTATTCTAACATTTCTTTTTGGAAAGCTGCTTTTTCTGCCGCTGTAATTCCAATTCCTTTTTCTAAATAATTAGCTACAGAACCATATTGTTTTTTCATTTCATCAAAAGCAATTTCCAAATATTCAGGACGTGCTTCTGCCATTGGACGGAATATTTCTAAATCGATTTTTTCTGCTCCACCCGCAAAGAGTGCAATAATTCCACCCATTTCTTTTAAAATATCATCCTGATAGCGATTAGTGATGGCGTAATCGGCGAAAATCGTTTTTTCTGGCACATCTAGCAACGTTAACAATAATGCTCCTAAAACGCCTGTACGGTCTTTTCCTGCCGTGCAGTGAAATACGAATGGAAGTCCCGCTTTAGTATCTTCTAAAACTTCCGTAAAAATCTCTTTAAAACCTTCAACCGATTGAACAAATACACGATAGCTATCGCCCATAAGTGGCTCGTAAATCGTTTTATCATCCGTTACAGGTAGCTTCGTTTCTTCATTTTTGGCTGTACCGATTGGAATATGCTTATTTAATACACCTTCAATTGCTGGCGTAGGCTGTGCTTTTACTTCCGAGCTACTGCGCAAATCACAAATCCATTTAATATGTAATTTTTGAAGCAATGCTGCATCCGCTTTGTTAATATTCACCAAATTAGAAGAGCGATATAATTTGCCCCATTTCACATGTTTCCCATTTTCGGACGCATAACCGCCCATATCGCGAAAATTAAAGACACTTTCGAGCGGTAAAATGCGTTCTGAAACAACCGTCTTGTCTCCATTTGGCGCCTGTAAAAAGAAATATACAGGGATATCCTTTGTTTCATAAGTATAATGATCGACCTCACTGGTCACCTTGAAAACAGGCTCACTATTTGCTTCTAGGCTAGGACTACTACTTACAAAAACCAATGTTCCTTCGCTGACTTCTTCTTTTTCCCACGTTAATGTTACGGCTTTTTCTGTACGAGTAACTTCCATATTTTCCACCTACTTTTTATTATTTGACGCTTCTGTTTCATTTTAGCATATTTCGCAAAAAAAGAGCCAAAATAAGCGAATAGCCTATCTTGACTCTTTCTATTAAAATGATTCTTTTTCGATTTTCTTTTTACGACCCATTAATAAATCAACTGCTTCACGAGCATCTTTATTTTCAAATAAAATCGCGTAGATCGATTCAGTAATCGGCATATCGATATCTAGTTTTTTCGCCCAACCATGTACTGCTTTGGCTGTTCGAACACCTTCAACGACCATACCCATTTTTTCTAATACTTCATCTAAATTCTCGCCTTTACCGAGCATGTTACCTGCGCGCCAATTACGTGAATGCACACTTGTACAAGTAACAATTAAGTCCCCGATACCAGTTAGCCCGTAGAAGGTTTGCGGATTAGAGCCCACAGCAACGCCGAGACGAGTGATTTCTGCCATTCCGCGAGTCATTAGTGCCGCTTTAGCATTATCGCCGTAACCAAGGCCGTCAGAGATTCCTGCGCCTAATGCGATAATATTTTTCAGCGCGCCACCAATTTCTGCACCGATTACATCATCATTCGTATAAATGCGTAAGTTGTTATTGATAAAACGATCTTGAACGATTTCAGCTGCCGTTAAATCTTTACAGCTCGCACAAAGCGTTGTTGGATGACGAAGCGCCACTTCTTCCGCATGACTTGGTCCAGAAAGAACCACAAGTGCTTTGCGTTTTTCTGCGTCCACTTCTTCTTCAATCACTTCGGACATTCTAAGATTCGTTTCAGGTTCAATACCTTTACTTACATGTACTAAAATAGTTGGTTCTTTTAACGCTTCATTCAGCTGCTTACAAACGATACGCATCGCATTTGTTGGAATAGCAATCACGACAATTTCTGCACCATCAATCGCTTCATCAAGTGATAATGTCGCTTTTACCTCAGTTGGTAAAATAATATCTGGCAAATAGTGACTATTCGTGTGCGATTCGTTAATTTCATTCACAATTTTATCTAAGTTTCCCCAAATAACTGGTTTATGATTATTATCGGCTAGGACAAGTGCAAGACCTGTTCCCCAACTTCCAGCGCCAAGAATAGCTACTTTTTTCTGTGTCATTATATTTTTCCTCCCGAAAACTTTACTTACGCTTACGAGCAATTACTCGAATTGGCGTACCATCAAACGGAAATGCTTCTCTAATACGGTTTTCTAAGAAACGTTCATAAGAGAAATGCATTAGTTCTGGATCATTAACAAATACAACAAATGTCGGTGGTTTAACAGCCACTTGTGTTGTATAGAAGATTTTAAGTCGTTTCCCTTTGTCCATTGGTGATGGATTCATTGCAACGGCATCACTAATAACGTCATTTAGCATACTTGATTGTACACGTAATGAATGGTTATCGCTCACTTGGTTAATGAGTGGGAATAAGTTATTTAAGCGTTGTTTTGTTTTAGCAGATACAAAGACAATTGGTGCATAGCTCAAGAATTGGAATTGCTCCCGAATATCTTCTGTCCATACATTAATTGTTTTTTCATCTTTATTAATTGCATCCCATTTGTTTACAACAATAATAATCGCACGTCCGGCATCATGCGCATATCCAGCAATTCGTTTATCTTGCTCACGAATGCCTTCTTCCGCGTTGATAACCACAAGAACAACGTCAGAGCGTTCAATTGCTCTCATTGCACGAAGCACACTATATTTCTCTGTGCTTTCATACACTTTCCCACGTTTTCTCATTCCGGCTGTATCAATCATAACGTAATCTTGACCATCGAACGTATAAGTTGTATCAATTGCATCACGAGTTGTTCCTGCAATATCTGAAACAATCACACGGTCTTCGCCAAGCAGTGCATTTAGAATGGAAGATTTCCCAACATTTGGTCGACCAATCAAACTGAATTTCACTGTATCATCAGGATATTCTTCCTCTTCTTCTTTTGGAAAATGAGCGCGAACAGCATCAAGCATATCGCCAAGTCCTAGTCCATGTGAACCAGAAATCGGATACGGCTCACCAAATCCAAGCGCATAAAAATCATAAATTTGATCGCGCATTTCTGGATTATCTACTTTATTAATCGCTAAAACAATTGGTTTATTAGACCGGTAAAGAATTTTTGCTACTTGTTCGTCTGCATCGGTAACCCCTTCACGACCATTGGTAATAAAAATAATTACGTCTGCTTCATCAATTGCGATTTCCGCTTGTGCGCGAATTTGCTCTAAGAATGGTTCATCGGAAAGATCAATACCACCTGTATCAATAATGTTAAATTCTTTTCCAAGCCATTCCGCTGAATTATATATGCGGTCACGTGTCACACCGGGAACATCTTCCACTATGGAAACACGTTCACCAACGATTCTGTTAAAAATAGTCGATTTGCCAACGTTTGGACGTCCGACAATCGCTACAACTGGTTTTGCCATTATTTCACCTTCTTTTTTCTCGAATCCTATTTATCAAACTTTCTTTAGTTTATCAGTAAAACGCCATACTGGCAATGAAAACTTCCATTTCAAAAAGAAAAAGAGCCTATGGGAACAGTCTCCCTAGGCTCTTTTGCGTACAATTATTTATCGTCGTTTTGAAGACCTTTTAGTTTATCACCAATTAAATCGCTCATTTGGAATCCAGTGCTTTCTTCTGGAAGTTCATAATCAGCCTCTTCTACTGGCGCATCTTGTAAATCTTTAATACTTAAAGATAAGCGTTTATCTGCTTCATTTACTTCAAGTACTTTCACTTCTACAGTTTGACCTTCTGAAAGAACTTCTTGTGGTGTCCCAATATGTTCATGAGAGATTTGAGAAATATGAACCAAACCTTCTACTCCAGGGAATATTTCCACAAAAGCACCAAATGTAACTAGACGAACTACTTTACCTTCTAAAACAGAACCAACTGGCGCTTTTTCAGAAATGCCATCCCAAGGTCCAGGTAAATTCGCTTTAATAGAAAGCGAAATGCGTTCGTTTTCAGGATCAATCCCGATAACTTTCACTGTTACTTTTTGTCCTTCTTCTAGGACTTCTTGTGGTGTTGCAATATGTTTATAAGAAATTTGTGAGATGTGAACTAGTCCGTCCACGCCACCGATATCAACGAATGCACCAAAATTAGCTAAGCGTTGAACAGTACCTTCAATCACGTCGCCTTCTTTGATTTCGCTGAGTAGCGCTTGTTTTTGACTAGCTTTTTCTGTTTCCACAACTGCACGATGGCTTAAAATTACTCGGTTATTTTCTGGTTCAAATTCTACTACTTTGAAAGTAAGGGTTGTTCCTTTGTAATCTGCAAAATCTTCCACAAAATGATCTTCTACTAGAGAAGCTGGAACAAATGCACGAACACCTAGGTCAACAACTAATCCGCCTTTAACAACGTCGCTCACTACTGCTTCAAAAACTTCACCAGACTCAAATTTCGCTTTAATATCATCAGATGCTTTTTCGGCATCCACTTTTCTTTTAGATAAAACAAGTACATCGTCTTCTACTTTAGTGACAATCAAATCAAGTGTGTCGCCTACGCTTACAACGTCAGAAGCTGTCTCCACATGTATATTGGAAAGTTCACTTATTGGAACGACACCATCAAGTTTGCTACCCGGAATACCAACATAAGCTTGTTTATCTTCCACGCTTGTAACTGTGCCAGTGACTTTGTCTCCTTCTTCAAAATTTCTAACTTCCACATCAAATAAATCTTCAGACATGTGTAGCCCTCCATTCGTTAGTCGAATTTTAGGAATTTCTAATTCAGAAGCAACCTCACGCTCGCCTCATCTGCTTGACTAGTTTTCCTGATAGGCAAATTCCGATTAATTAAAGAAAAAATATCAAATACACCTTCTGTAAAAACTGATCTTCCAGCTAGAAAATCCTTTCAAGATACTTTTCACAAAGTAAAAAATCTCTCTTATAACATCCTACAAATCAGAACATTTGTCAAGCTCTTTTAAGGGGGTGAAAATGCCTATAGGGCGTGAAATCGCTCAGTTTGTTTGGCCTTTCAAGCTTAAATTAAAAAAGTGCTACATTCCCAATTAGTTAAGAAAATGTAGCACTTTTTCATCAATTATTGATTTTTAGTTCAGCTAGTGAAAGAATTTTATTAGCCACTTCGTCAATCGACATAGATGTGGTATCTACCTCAATTGCATCTTCCGCTTTTTTGAGCGGCGAATGTTCTCTTGTATAATCTAAATGATCTCGTTCTTCAATTTCTTTTTTGAGTTGGTTTAAGTCTCCGGCAAAACCTTTCGCCATATTTTCTTTATAACGACGTTCTGCTCGTTCTTCTACACTTGCTAGTAAGAAGATTTTTAGTTCTGCATTTGGAAGAACCGCTGTACCGATATCGCGACCGTCCATAACAATTCCACCCTCTGTCGCAAAAACTTGTTGGCGTTTTTGAAGTGCTTCGCGAATGGCCGGATGTGCCGCAACGATGGATACATGATTCGTGACTTCTAATGAACGAATCACTTCTGTCACATTTTCCTCGCCTACAAATACTTGCTGCACTTCGCCTGGCTCAAAACGAATAACTGTTTTTTCCAGCAAAGCAGCAATAGCTTTTTCGTCGTCATATGCTAGGTTATTTTGTAAAGCGATATACGTTACCGCGCGATACATGGCACCCGTATCAATATAAACAAAACGCAATTTTTTCGCAACGATTTTTGCCACCGTACTTTTCCCTGCCGCAGCTGGCCCATCAATCGCGATACATATTTTTTTAGTCATAGAAATAAAACTCCTTTTATCTGAAATTGGTTTGATTAATTTCTTCTTGGGATGCTAAAAGTACCATTAATTTCATCCGCGCTTTCTTGCTATCGTAATCCTTGCCTAAAATAACTCCACGATTATATAAGTCAAACGTGCTACCTTCATAATCATATGTAGTATATACATTGCCTTCTTCCGCGCTCGTTGTAATAACAACTGGGATTCCCGCATCTAACGCTCTGATAATCGCTGGCATCATTTTTGGAGCAACTTGCCCGCGACCGACACCTTCTAAAACAATTCCTCCAACACCACTATCAATTGCCGCATCAATAAACAAACCATCTGCGCCAATGTAACATTTAATCACAACGACATTAGGAAGATCTAGTCGAATGTCAAAACATTCATGCTCAAGCGGCTTTTGATAAAGAAATACTTGGTCATTATCAATGATACCCAGATAACCAAAACCAAATGCGCTAAAGCCTTGGATATTGGACGCATGAACTTTCTTTACATATCTCGCCGCGAAAATCCGTTCATTGAAAACAACGACCGTTCCCGCTTGACGTAAATTTATTTCACATGCTGTGTAAATCGCATGACGAATATTAATATAAGCATCTGTCCCCGGCTCTTCTGGCGCTCGCTGCGAACCAGTTACAACGACTGGACGAGCATCGGTTACGGCAAGGTCGAGAAAATAAGCCGTTTCTTCTAATGAATCCGTTCCGTGTGTCACTACAATTCCATCATACGTTTCATCCATAAAGATAGATTCAATCAATTGTTTTAAACTGATTAAATCTGGAAGTGTAATATGCATAGATGGAAGTTGAAAAGTCGAATAGATATCGATTTGAATTTCTGTTGGTAATTGGCATAATGCAGCTAATTCTTCTCCAGATAATTCACCTGATGCAAGTTTTCCTGATGCTGTTTTCTTACTTGCAATCGTACCGCCTGTTGTAATTAGTGCCACTTTTGCCATGGTTATTTCCCCCTACATTTTCCATTTAAACAAACAAATGAGTCTCGGAAGCGTTTCCCAGACCCATTCAGTGTTGTTTATTACTGTGGAATTGTTAGAACTGTGCCAACTGGAACATTATTACTTCCCAGTCCATTGGCTTGTTTAATTTTTTCTACCCCAGCCGCTGCTCCAGCTTGTCCATATGCGGAACGTGCAATGCTGTATAAGGTATCGCCAGCTTTAACTGTGTGAGAGCCACCGCCAGATTTTTTCTGCGTGGATTCACTTGCTTTTTTCTGTGCAGCTTTATCAGCAGCTGCTTTGTCGGCTGCGGCTTTTTCTTCCGCGGCTTTCTTTTCTTCCGCAGCTTCTTGTTCTTTTCTTGCATTTGCAGCTTTAACTGCCTCTTCTTCTTGTGTTTTCTTATCTGCTGCAGCTTTTTCTTCCGCAGCTTTCTTTTCTTCAGCAGCCTTTTCAGCAGCCGCTTTTTCTTCGGCAGCTTTCTTGGCTTTTTCTTTATCTTCTTTCGATTGTGTGTTGTCAGATACATTGACAGTTGATTCTGTTTCTGTCTTTACTTCATTTGACGAACCCATATTTTGTACTGTAACAAATACAATTACAATAACGATTGGAATTAATAAGAAAAATACAATCAATAAATTAAGTAATGGGTATCTAAAAATGGTTTTCTTTTTTACTTTTCTGCTATCAGAACGGGATAACATCGGCGGTTCATTATTGAATTCATCCTGTCCTTCAGGATTCATGTCATAATCAGCCGGTTCTTCATATTCCCGTTTTTCTTTTCTTGTTTTTACCACTCAAAGTTCCTCCTTTAGTGCTTTCTAAAATTATCCTATGCACTATTATTGGCACAGAGAAGTGTTACATATGATGTTAATAAATGAAATACCTTTGAAATAATTATACCCATAAAAGCAACATACAACAACACTTAAAATACTTTTTTAGAAAAAAAAGCAATAATCATTATAATTTAGTACTTCTGGCATATAAGCATTCTTTGGTCTACACAGATTACTGAACAAAATAATAACAATTTTTTCGATATTAGACAAGTCTTTTTTTAGAAAAAATGTGAAACTATACACTTTTTTGTCGAATTTCGTAACACCAAAACTATTGCAACAAATAAGCTAAATAGCTTTCCCACGTTGGGATTTCTTTTTGTTCCGCTTTTTCTTGTTTTTCAAAATCGGATATTTTTGCGCCATCCAAATCACAACAATTTTCTGCAGTGACTTCTAGCGGCGGTTCTTCAAAATAACGCATAATATAATTACGGCGACAATCTTCTGTATGAAGGTAACCTATAAATTGTTGCAGATTCGCTCGTTTCCATTTTTTTCGGTAGTCCATTTTGGCGGTTAATTCTTGCGCACTTAAACCACTTCTTTGATAATACTCAATGAAACGTTGCTCTGTTTCTGGCAAAGTTTTGCGTTGTTCATTCGTCAAATTAATTAAACTAGCGTCCGGTATATCTTGATCTGCTAATTGCATTTGGATAAATTCATCCCCGTTTGCATATAGCAAAATGGCGATACTGTTCTGACCATCACGCCCAGCTCGTCCGATTTCTTGTAAATAAGCTTCTAAATCCGCTGGCATATGATAATGGATGACAAAGCGAATATCAGCCTTATCAATCCCCATTCCAAACGCACTAGTAGCGCAAATAATATCTAATTGCCCATAAACAAATTGTTGCTGAATAACAATTCTATCTTCGGCCTCCATATCGCCATGATAATAAGCAACTCTTAATTCGGCCATTTCCCTTAATTCATGCGCAATGCTTTCCGCTAATTTTTTACTCGAAAAATAAATAATTCCTGGTGTTTGCAGTTTGCGAACGAGATCATATAAACGCTCTTTTTTCAGTTGTTGGTTAGAAAACTTCTCTACTTGCAAAGAAATATTCGGCCGATTAACCGAGTAAATGATTTGCTCACAATCCGTTAGTTGCAGTTGCGTTAAAATATCTGCCCGAACTTTCTTCGTCGCTGTGGCCGTAAGCACCATCGTCACAGGAAAATTGGCTTCTTTGATAAACTGACCTAACATCAAATAATCTGGTCTAAAATCGTGTCCCCACTGAGAAATACAATGCGCTTCATCAATAACAAATAAGCTGATTTTTTGTTTTAACAGCAAACTTTTTACCGCTTCATTATTTAACATTTCTGGTGATAAAAAAATAAATTTATATAAATGAATATTCGCTAAGATTCGACTTTTCTCTTCCCGTTTCAAAAAGCTATTAAGAGCCGCCACTCGTCTTTCCCCGTGAGCGCGCATTCGCTCCATCTGGTCTTGCATCAATGAAAGAAGTGGCGATACTATCAACACTAATCCATCCATCAAATGTCCCGCTAATTGATAACAAATCGTTTTCCCCGTTCCAGTAGGTAACATCGCAAAAGAGTTTCGCTTCGCTAAAGCCGTTTCAATGACTTCTTTTTGACCGGGGCGAAATTCATCAAAACCGAGATAGTCTTTTAGTTCTTGTTCTAAGTTCACTGCTCGTCCTCCCTACTAACAACCGCCAACCGAATTTGATAGTAATCCAAGTCCGGAAATTCCGCTTTTATTTCCCGAAGTAAATTCCATTTTTTTGTATTAATTGTTTTTATCGTGGTTTCTTCTGGTAAATACGGGACATCTGCATCCTTCAAAGTAGCCCGAATTTCCACAAAATGATCTTGGATTGTACTTATTTTCAGATTACGTATTCGTTCAATCGCTTCTAAATCTGCTCCATTTTGCCAAAATGAATAGGTTTGCATTGCCGAAGTTGTGAGTCCTGTCAGCTCATCTGGCACGAAACTGGCTAATAACGGCCACTCTTCCGGACGTTCTTTCATCGCAGTCAACAACCGGTGGATTTCATGAAGCACTTCAAAATAGACATCCCACTTCTCTACTTGATACTTCGTGGCAATCTGTTCCGTTGTATATCCCATTAATTCCCCGCCAGAAAACCGTTCCACTAAAAATTCTGGCCTAGCTACTGCTAATTTTTCAAACCAGCGAATGAGTTCTGCGTATAATTTATCTGCTAAATTAACCTTGTCTTGCTGCTGTAGCCACTGCTTAATAAACTGCTGGACTTTCTTATCACGAATGACTGGTAAATAATAACTCTCTTGATGGTGCTTATTGCTGACTACTTGCACAGCAAGCCGTAAATGGGCGAAAAAATCAAATGCTTGCCGCTGCAAAGTAAAGCCTCGAAAAGCTGGATAGTTATTGTCAAAGTTGACTGCTAGTTTCTCTTTGGTAAGATAGCCATTTTCCGTAGAAATAATCGCACCTTGCCTCACCAATTCTGCTAGCCGAATTTCAAGATAGTTCGCCTTCAGATTTGGCACAAGTCCAAATAAATGTTGCATTTGAAAAAGATGGATATCTTGAACAGCTTGCCCCGTTCTTCGTCCCGCTAAAACCGTATGGATAAACGGCAATTTCCTAGGGGTAATACTTTTTTCTAAAATTGTCATTATATAATAATCAAGCATATCCAAGACATTTCCACCACCTTTTTTGTTCCTATAATCATACCACAGAAACACTTGTTCTACATTAGTTTTACCGAAAAAAACTTTTTCAAAATATGTTACAATAGAAAAAGAAAAAATCTGGCTTCAAATTGTTATTTTAGAAAGGAAGCGTAGAAAATTGAAGTATTCTCTTGTCGAAAAAGACACTTGTATAGCTTGTGGAGCTTGTTCCATTCACGCCCCCGATGTTTTTGATTACGATACAGAAGGTCTTGCCTTTAATATATTAGATAATAATACTGGAACAAAAGAAATCCCCGAAGACTTAGTAGAAATGGTGATAGATGCTGAATTTGCTTGTCCGTCGCTGTCGATCAAAGTTTCTGATAGTCCATTTAATTAAAAAATCCGGAAGCCTATTTATGGCTTCCGGATTTTTATATTTAACGGCTCGTTGCTTGATGCCTTTTTTCAAATTTACGTCGTTCTTTTACGCTCTGATTTTTAGTAATCCATTTTCTTAGTCGTGAATATAGAAGTAAGAATACTGTGCTGACGATAACTCCTTTGAGTAAATTAAACGGTACAATCGCATAAGTGACTAACCAATTGATGTCCGTATCTTTCGGAAGCCCGCCAAGTCCAATATAAAATGGTAATAATATAAAGTAATTAAACACTGCCATAGCGATGGTCATAAGAAGTGTCCCAACACCCGTTGACAGGATCATGCCTTTCGTTGAGCGCAACCAGTGGAACAAATAATAAATCGGTAACACATAAAATATTCCCGAAATAAAATTGGCTAATTCCCCAACTGGAACTCCAACTGGACTACCTGACACAATGTATAGTAGCACATTTTTGATTAATTCTACTAAAATCACTGCGAGTGGTCCGAATAATAAACCACCAATTAAAGCTGGAATATCACTGAAATCAAGCTTTAAAAATGGTGCACTTGGTAGTAGCGGGAATTGTAGCATCATTAAAATAAATGCTAAAGTACCAAGAACCGCCACACTTACAAAAACCTTCATTGAATAGTTCTTCATTGTCATTTCTCCCTTGATGTTCACCAAGAAGCGAGGACATCACTTAACGAATGCAACCCAAGCAAATAAAAAACCTCAACTAAAAAAAGTTGAGGGAGAGTTTGTGAATTAATAAACAAGCACTGAATACTCAAATAAGCATCACAGCTTGCTAACACATGCTCGTGAAGACAAACGAAAAGGTCTGCCAACATCTTCTCCCATCCAGACTATACTGTCGGTCCTGGAATTACACCAGAGTCAACTGCTAAAAAAGCAGATCGTGGACTTTAACCACCGGTCGGGAATTGCACCCTGCCCCGAAGATGAACGAATATTTTATTACAATTTTTATTTTACCATGAAAAAAATTTTTCGCAAGTCCTTTTGTACGTTTTTTCACGTAAGCGTTTACTTGGTTACATAAAGAAAAACCAGATGAACATCTGGTTTATCTACTTACCACGGAATATCGGTAGACAATGATTCCGCTAATGATTGATTTTCTTTTAAACGAATTTTACGCGCGATGCTTCTTGCTTCTGCTCCGGCATGGATTCTTTTTTGTTCTTCTGTTTCTGGTTCAACAAGTGGCACTTCTACTGTTTTGCCGTTTACATCTAAAGCGACAAATGTTAAAAAGGAAGTTGCAGCTAAATAGCGTTCGCCTGTTTTCAAATTTTCAGCGATGATTTTAACGAAAATTTCCATCGAGCTTCTTCCAGTTGAAGCCACGTAAGACTCTAAACAAACAGAGTGGTCATTCTTAATCGGTTTCAAGAAATCCACCGAGTCAGTTGACGCTGTTACGATTTCTGTGCGGCAATGACGGGATGCACTAATCGAAGCTGTGTCATCAATATACGTCATAAGTCTACCACCGAAAAGGGTATTATGGTTGTTTGTATCTGACGGGAAAACCCGGCTCGTTTTAATTACTAATGATTCTTTACAATATTTTGTTGCTCTTTTTTCCATGTTTTTCGCTCCAATCTATTTATAGAGAGGCAAGGTGATAATAAAATCTGATCCTTTACCTAGCTCACTTTCAACAGAAATTTTTCCGTTATGTGCTTCTACTATGTTTTTCACTATCGCCAAGCCAATTCCCGTTCCGACTGCTTTTCCACGTTTCCTAGCTTTATCCACTTTATAAAAACGTTCAAACAAGTACGGAATATCTTCTTCCGCGATTCCGCTACCATTGTCCGATACACTAATGACAAGATTGCTCCTAGCTTCATCGATAGTTTGTTTTAAAATTACTTTTCCAGCGTAGCCTTCTTTACCAGTGTGGCGGATTGCGTTCATAATTAAATTAATTAATACTTGCTCCATCCGG
This sequence comes from Listeria swaminathanii, assembly GCF_014229645.1. GTDB lineage: Bacteria > Bacillota > Bacilli > Lactobacillales > Listeriaceae > Listeria > Listeria swaminathanii. The sequence continues at coordinate 170,108 of NZ_JAATOD010000002.1, forward strand.
TCCGGGTCAAAGGAATATTCTAAATCTGGTGTTTCTAATTCCAGCCCTAATTCCACAAAATTTTCTTTTGCAAGCACATCAAAATTAGAAATGACTTTTCGAAGTAATGGCGCTAAAGGTAATTTTTGGTTGTCCATTTGATTAAATCCAGCTTCCATTCTGGCAAGGTCAAGCATATCATTGACTAAACGACCAATCCGGAGCGACTCATCATAAATAATTTGCGCAAACTCTCGCACTTCTTCATCCGACTGGGCAACCCCATCAATAATCGCCTCACTATAACCTTGTAACATCGAAATAGGCGTTCTTAGTTCATGCGATACATTATTAACAAAATCACTCTTCATTTTTTCCAGTTGTTTCTCTTCTGTCATATCACGGATAACTGCGACAATACTGCGCACGTGTTCCCCTGTATAAAGCAACGTCAAAATCGCAACATACGTACGGTCAGCAAAAGTAATCTCACCAACTTGCGATTCTTTCTTTTCTAAAGTGTCATTTAATAGCTCGTTTAAAGCTACAGGAATGAGCACTTTTTCGGTATTTTCAGGAGAGAAGAACCAATTATGTAAAAATTCTTCTGCTGGCGGATTGCTGAGTATAATCGTTTTATCGACGCTAAATTTAATAACCCCATCAGCCATACCTACTAAAATATTCGATAATTGCTCTTTTTCCTGCCTAAGGGCGCTGATATTATACTTTAGTTGTTTCGCCATATCATTAAAAGCTACGCCAAGTTCCCCAATTTCATCATGCGTATAAGTCGGCACACGGTTATCAAAATTCCCTTTCGAAACAGCAATCGCGATTTTTTTCATTTCACGAAGCGGGAAAGCCATTCGGGATGAAAAGACAAATGAGAGAATAGACGTAATCACAATCGCTATTACCCCTGAAATAATAAGCGTACTCATCGTTTTTTGGTTCACTTTTAAAATATCGTGATACGACTGATAAACGTAAACAACACCCGTTTCGCCATTCGCTAATTTAAATTTCTGTGCAGATATTTCGACTGGTAAAGAGCTGTTTTCTGTTTTGAAATTGTATTTCATCGTCACACTATTATCTTTGTCTATCGCTTTATCTAAAGTTTTGTCTTCTATGAGCTTATTGGCTGATGCACTTGAAACTGTATCTTGTGATTGCGACTGATAAACGCTTTTTCCGTTTTGTTCAATAATTACGCCCATCGTATCATCAAGTAAAATAAGTGCGGAATCATTTTTATTTTCAGCAGAAATAACTTCATCGTTTTCTTGCATCACCGTGATAATACTAGATGTTTTTTCTTCTAATTCTTTCGTAATTCGGGTGATATTATTTTTTTCATAAATCATCGCAACTAAAAATCCAGAAATAACTAAAATCCCTATTAATAAAAGAATTATCGTACTCCAAATTTTCCCAACAATACTATTCCAAATTTTCATCTATTCTCACCTCGGTTCTCACAAAAAAACAACGAACAAAGCACGTGCGGCATAACACTTGCCGATTAAACGTCTTTGCCCGTTATCTTAGTCTGTTTTATTAATCTTCTGGAATTTCAAATTTATATCCAAGACCCCAAACTGTTACAATCATTCTAGCAGCGTCTTCCGAAACATCATGCAGTTTTTCACGAAGTCGTTTGACATGCGTATCAATAGTTCGTAAATCGCCAAAGAATTCATAACGCCACACTTCTTTTAAAAGTGATTCGCGGTCAAAAACTTTGTCTGGAGATTTAGCTAAATAATAAAGCAAATCATATTCTTTCGGAGTTAAACCGATTTCTTTTCCATCGACAATAACACGATGAGCTTCGTTATCGATTTTTAAATGTGGGAACGTAATAATATCTCCCGGTGTTCCGCCTGCTGATTCTTCAGAGGATTGTTTCGCACGACGAAGAACAGCCTTCACGCGTAGTACAACTTCTCTTGGGCTGAATGGCTTAACGATGTAATCATCTGCCCCAACTTCAAAGCCTTGCACCCGGTTAGCTTCTTCTCCTTTTGCCGTCAACATGACAACAGGTGTCGATTTAAACTCCCTCAGTTCACGACAAACTTCGATGCCATCTTTACCCGGCATCATTAAATCTAGTAGGATTACTTCATAATTGTTGTTTAGCGCCATGCTTAATGCTTGATCACCATCACTAGCTTCTTCAATCCGATAGTTCTCTCTTTCAAGATACATCTTAAGAAGGCGGCGTATCCGGTCCTCATCATCCACAACAAGCACTCTAACTTGTTCACTCATAAGTACTCATCCCCTAACTCTCATTTACATAAAACTATCATTTACATCCAATCAAATAAATGGAATCTCCCGTACCCACATACGAAAAAACCATACAATAGCCTATATCAAATTTCCTACGATTTAAATTATACATGTTTTTCACAAAACACGCTATCAGAAAGTATGTTTTGGCTGAAAAGTCACTTTTTATTTTTACCAAAACGTGCTTCTGTTTTTAATTGTTTTACTTCATGATGGGATAATTCTCGTCTTTCACCAGCGTTTAAACCGCGTAAATTCAAGAAAGAATATTCTTCTCTTGATAGTTTTTGCACTTCAAAACCAACTGCTTCAAACATTTTACGAACTTGGCGATTTCGACCTTCATGAATCGTAATTTCTACGATTGCTTTGTCTTTCGCTTTATCAGAAGAACGTACTTTGACTTTCGCTGGTGCTGTTTTACGGCCATCAATAACGACGCCACGCTCTAACTGACGAATTACTTCTCGCTCAGGAACACCTTTAATGCGTGCGATATATGTTTTAGAAACTTCATTTTTCGGATGCATTAGTAAATTGGCAAAATCTCCATCATTGGTCATTAGCAATAAACCAGATGTATCATAATCAAGTCGTCCAACTGGATATAATCTTTCTGGAATATCCGCAAAATAATCGGCTACTGTTGTGCGTCCTTTATCATCCGTTACAGCAGACACCGTTCCTCTTGGTTTATAAAAAAGGAAATAGCGGTGATCTTCTTTTGTCAGTTGAATACCCTCAACTTCGATTCGTTCCGTACCACTAACTTTCACGCCTAATTCTTTAACTACTTTCCCGTTCACTGTTACTTTACCTTCTTGAATAAGCTTTTCCGCTTTTCTTCTTGAAGTAATACCTGCATTTGCAATCACTTTTTGTAAACGTTCCATTCTTATTCCTCCTCCTGTTCTTTACTTTGGTTAAACCGGTCAAAAAACAGGTCCATTTCATTCTGATCTGGTTCATCTGCCGCTGGATCAGCAAGCTTTGGCAAATCCTCTAAAGAATTAAGTCCAAACGCATCTAAAAACTCACTTGTCGTAACGTATAGTTTTGCTCGTCCTGCTCCGTCGACACGGCCTTTATCCGTTACGAGTCCTTTGGCAACAAGGTTTCTAATCGGACCATCTGTTTGAACACCGCGGACCTCGTCTACTTCCATTCTTGTCACGGGTTGACGATACGCAATAATCGCTAATGTTTCTAGTGATGCTTGCGATAAAACAGTATTGCTAGGAACTTCCACTAACTTACGTAAAAATTCCGCATGTGCTTTTTTGGTAGCTAATTGAAAAGATCCAGCTAGCTCTAATAAAATAAGCCCTCTGTCCGCATTGCCGTTATATCGTTCACTTAAAAGCTCTAATAAATTGAGCGCTTCAATATGCGTGATTTCCATGACTTCCGTTAGTTGTTCCGTTGAAAGTCCCGCATCTCCCGCCGCAAAAAGCAAACTCTCTAATACGCCTAATTGTTCTTCTCTGTTCACGATAGTTCTTCCCCTTTACCTTGCACGTATAAATCTGCAAAACTTTCCGCTTGCTCTACTTCGACTAATTTTCGTTTCATTAATTCAAGCAGTGCTAAAAACGTCACGACTAGTTGCTCTTTCGTTTGTTCTTCAAACAACTCGTCAAATCGTAAGCGGTGATTTACTTGTTGGTGTAATTTTCCTAAAACAGAATCCATTCTTTCGTCAATCGAAATTTCTTGGGTTGTAATTCTTGTATGAAGTGGTTTATTTAACTTTTTGCGTCGTAGCATTTTGTTAAAAGCACTTAACATATCATTTAACGATACATCCAGTTCCGCCACTTTTGTTCCATCATCATATTCAGCTAAATCCATTGGCGGCTTGCTGAAATAAAAGCTTCGTTCCGCTTCTTTTTCTTTTAGTTCTTTTGCGGCTTCTTTAAAGCGCTTGTATTCCATTAGTTTTTCGACTAAAGCGTCACGTGGATCTTCTTCCTCTTCTAGTGTATCATAATCGATTTCAAGTTCCTGTTTTGGAAGCAGCATTTTACTTTTAATTGCAAGCAATGTTGCTGCCATCACTAAATATTCGCTAGCGACATCTAGTTCCATTTCTTGCATTGTATGAACAAATTCCATATATTGGTCTGTGATTTCAGCCATTGGAATATCATAAATATCGACTTCTAGTTGCCCAATTAAATGAAGCAGTAAGTCAAGCGGGCCTTCAAATGCGTCCACTTTAAAATTCATTTCTACCATATCTGTCCCGCCCAACTATAATGAAAGATCATTTTGCACTAAATTTTCATAGGTTTCGCGGGCAACGACTAATTTATCGATTCCGTTTTCCACAAAAACAACTGGTGGTCTTGGGATGCGGTTGTAATTACTTGCCATCGCATAACCATAGGCTCCTGTACAAAAAACTGCTAGCACTTCACCGGCATTTGATTTTGGTAATGGTAAATCCCAAATCAACATATCCCCAGACTCACAGCATTTCCCTGCAATAGCTACAGTTTCTTCCGCGACTTTTTCTGGGTTGGCTGCAAGAACAGCGTCATAATGAGCATCGTATAAAGCTGGACGAATATTGTCTGACATCCCGCCGTCTACAGCAAGATAATTCCGAATTCCTGGAACTTCTTTTCGAGAGCCAACTTTATAAAGGGTTGTTCCTGCTTCACCGACAAGAGAACGACCAGGTTCAATCCAAATTTCTGGAATAGCAATATCATTACTATTCGCCACATCACGCACTTCATCCATAATTTGGCGCACATATTCACTTGGCTCCAGTGGCTCATCTTCCGCAGTATAACGAACTCCGAAGCCACCACCAAGATTAAGTACTTTGGAATCAAAACCGAGCGTCCCGTGCCATTCCACTAATTTATCCATAATACGGCGAGCTGCTAATTTAAAACCAGTCGTTTCAAAAATTTGCGAACCGATATGGCAGTGTAGTCCGATTAAATCAAAGGACGCACTTGCATGAAGCACCTGTCTAATTGCTTTTTCAGCCTGTCCATTTGTAAGACCGAAGCCAAATTTCGAATCATCTTGACCCGTTAAAATATAGTCGTGTGTATGAGCTTCAATTCCCGGTGTTACACGAATTAACACGGAAGCTTTTTCATTTCGTTCTATTAATATATTTTCTAATAAACTAATTTCATAATAATTATCGATAACAAAGCAGCCGATGCCGTAATCCAGCGCCATATGTATTTCGTCTGCACTTTTATTATTTCCGTGAAAATGAATTCTTTCAGGAGGGAAATTCGCTTTCATTGCTGTATAAAGTTCGCCGCCCGAAACAACATCAAGTGACATACCTTCTTCAGCCATTAATTGATAAATTGCTACAGCAGAAAATGCTTTACTCGCATAAGCTACTTGTGCTTTTACCCCTAACTCTTCAAATGTTCTCTTAAATCCTCTTGCGCGGTCACGGATTAGCGCTACATCATAAACGTAAAGTGGCGTACCATATTTTTCAGTAAGCTTTAAAGTGTCCACCCCTCCAATTTCGAGATGTCCTTCTGCATTTACATTCATTGTTCCAAGCCGTTCAAACGTCACGCCAATCCCACCTTTACATTATAGATTTTTAAAAGTTCTTTTATATAGTAGCATACTAAGAAGCCGAGCGACAATAACTATCTGAAAATATTATCAAATACGTAAAAAACTCAGCCCCAATCCATTATCTCCTTGCTTCAGAAAATAATAAATTTGGGCTGAGATTAGCTACCAATTATTTTAAGAAATTTTAGCAACAATTGCTTTTACATATTGTAAAAACGTGCTGCGAACTTGCTCCGTTGTTTCAATAACTTCTGTATGAGAAAGTGGTTGGTCCAGAATTCCGGCCGCCATATTCGTAATACAAGAAATACCAAGCACGCGTAACCCTGCATGATTCGCAATGATTACTTCTGGTACAGTGGACATTCCCACTGCATCAGCTCCTAGTGTGCGCATCATTTGAATTTCAGCAGGTGTTTCGTAAGTCGGCCCACTAAAGCCAGCATAGATACCTTCGCGAATAGTCAAATCAAGTTCTTGCGCAATAAGTCTCGCCTCTACACGTAAAGCCAAGTTATAAGCTTCTGACATATCTGGGAAACGCGGGCCAAAATGTTCATCATTTGGTCCAATAAGCGGGTTCGTTCCAGTAAAGTTAATATGGTCCGCAATCAGCATTAAGTCCCCAGCGGAATATAATTCGTTCACGCCACCAGCAGCATTTGTCACAACAAGCACTTCCACACCTAGCTCTTTCATAACACGAACTGGGAAAGTAACATCTTGCATCGAATAGCCTTCATAAAAATGGAAACGCCCTTGCATTGCGACAACTTCTTTCGTTTCTAACTCCCCAAAAACAAATTGTCCAGCATGTCCTTCTACTGTTGAAACAGGAAAATGTGGGATTTCACTATAAGAAAGTTTCGTCGGATTGCTTACTTCATCTGCAAGTACTCCTAAACCAGATCCAAGAATCAAACCAATTTTTGGTGTTCCAGTATAACTTTCTCTAATTTTCGCAACTGCCTCATTTACTTTTTCTAAACTCATTTTTGTTCCTCCCTTTTCCTATTTCAAGTCTTTTAAGAAACTTTGGCCATATTCAGGCATTTTTACATCAAAATTGTCGGCAACGGTTGCGCCAAGGTCGGCAAATGTTTTGCGTAGTTCTAATTCTGAACCACCATTTTTGAAGCGCGGTGAGTATACAAGAAGTGGTACAAATTCACGCGTATGGTCTGTACCAGAGTAAGTTGGGTCGTTCCCGTGGTCAGCAGTAATAATTAAAAGATCCTCATCCGTCAGTTTTTCCATCACTTCTACTAAACGACCATCAAAATCAACAAGTGCATCCGCATAACCTTGAGGATCACGACGATGTCCGAACAATGCATCAAAATCAACTAAGTTCAAGAAACTCATTCCATTAAAGTCTTTATCTAATACTGCGATAAATTGGTCCATTCCGTCCATATTGGATTTTGTACGGATAGATTCTGTTACGCCTTCACCGTCAAAAATATCGGAAATTTTACCAATCGCAATCACATCTTTGCCACCATCTTTTAACGCATCCATGACAGTGGGTTTAAAAGGTTTAAGCGCGTAATCATGGCGGTTCGGCGTTCTAACAAATGCCCCTGGTTCCCCAACAAAAGGACGCGCGATAATGCGACCAAGCATGTATGGATCGTCCAAAGTGATTTTGCGACAGAACTCACAGATTTCGTATAGTTCTTCTAGAGGCACAACATCTTCATGCGCCGCGATTTGTAAAACAGAGTCAGCCGATGTGTATACAATTAACGCACCTGTTTTAACATGTTCTTCGCCTAGCTCGTCCATAATTTCTGTGCCGCTTGCCGGTTTATTCCCGATCACTTTGCGACCTGTTTTTTCTTCAATTTGGTTGATTAAATCGTCAGGAAATCCATCTGGGAATACGCGGAAAGGTGTATCAATGTAAAGTCCCATAATTTCCCAGTGACCTGTCATTGTATCTTTACCGTTAGAAGCTTCTTGCATTTTTGTATAGTAAGCAAGTGGTTTTTCAGCTTTTTTAATTCCTTCGATTTCACGAATATTGGATAAACCTAATTTGCCCATTTCTGGCATGTTTAGTCCACCTACGTGTTTTGCAATATGTCCAAATGTATCTACATCAAAATCACCAAATTCAGCAGCATCTGGTGCTTCTCCAATACCAACTGAATCCATTACAACTACATGTACTCGTTTAAATTTATCTGGCATATTTACTCATCCTTTTCAACTATATTTTTTAAGCGCGCGGGTGAAATTGCTTGTAAACATCTTTTAGGCGCAGCTTTGTTACGTGTGTATAAATTTGCGTAGTGGAGATATCCGCATGACCAAGGAGCTCTTGTACTGACCTTAAATCAGCTCCGTTTTCAAGCAAATGGGTGGCAAATGAATGACGCAAAGTATGCGGTGTAATCGGCTTTTCAATGCCCGACTCTTTCGCAATTCCTTTTAAAATTTTCCAGAAGCCTTGTCTCGTCAGCCCTTGACCATGATGATTTAGAAAGACAAAATCATTGCGGTATTTCGGTCTACGAAGTTTTGGCCTCGCTTCTTCTAAGTACTGTTCCAACACAGTAGTGGCCGTTTTTCCAAGCGGGATAATTCTTTCTTTATCGCCTTTACCAATCGTTTGAATGAAACCCATATGAAGATGCAAATCGTCCATTTTCAGGCGAACAAGTTCCGTGACACGAAGTCCTGTCGCATATAAAATTTCCATCATTGCTTGGTCTCTTAGTCCGAGCGGCGTACTTGTATCCGAGGAACTAAGCAACTTTTCTACATCATCAAGGTTTAACACTTTCGGTAGGCTTTGCGCTTGTTTTGGTGTTTCGATTTGGATCATTGGATCATGTGACATTTTCCCATCATGCATTAAATAATGAAAAAAAGAGCGTAGTGAAGCAATGTATCGCGCTACACTTCTGGCTGACTTTCCTTCTTGTCTTGCAAATGCCATGAATCCAACTATATCGCTTCTTTCAAGTATATTCGGATCCGTCAAATTCTTAGAGGTTTCCATGTAAGAAACAAAATAGCGTAAGTCTCGTTGATATGCTTTGATTGTATTTGTAGATAAACCTTTCTCTACAATTAAAAAATGTAAAAAATCTTCAATTAAATCATTCATAAGCGTTTCCTCCACAAGTCCTATTCTACCATGTTCCACTCTTACTGAAAACGTTTAATTATTAGAAAGAAACTTATAATACTTTTCACGCAATTCAGTCCATCTTTTTAACCATAAAAAAAGTTTGAGATAACTTATCTCAAACTTTTTGATTATTCTTTTTTAGTTTTTTGTCTACAATCTGCGCAAACACCTTGGAAAGTCAAACGGTGATCTTTAACGAGAAAGTTCCACTTCGATTCGACGATTTTTTCTACATCTTCTAATAAGTCTTCTTGAATTTCTTCCACAGAACCACATTCCAAGCACACCAAATGATGGTGGAAATGTTTGGCGCCTTCTTGTCTCAAGTCATAACGGGATACACCGTCACCAAAATTAATCTTATCTACCACGCGTAGTTCTGTTAAAAGCTCTAGCGTTCTATAAACTGTGGCAAGGCCAGTGTCAGGCGCAATATCTTTCACACGCAAGAAAACTTCCTCGGCACTTAAATGATCTTTTTCATTTTCCAGTAAAACGCGAACCGTAGCTTCTCGCTGTGGGGTTAATTTATAACTAGCATCGTGAAGTTGTGCTTTAATGCGTCCAATACGACCTTCCATTATGGTTCCTCCCTTGGGTGCTTATAACAAGTTGTCTCTCTAAATTATCATCATTATCATTTAACAATAAATACAGTTTATAATAATTATAAATAAAATGCAAGTTAGAAATTCACTTTTTACGTTAAAAATGGCACGTAGTCAATTCCTATTGCTTATGTTTACTAAGATATCACAAAAGCAATAGGCTGTCTACATTGATTATCAATTACTCATTAATTTCTCGTTATCAATAATAATTATTATTTAGCTTTAGCAAGTAGGAACAAGAAATATGGTGCGCCGATAATCGCTACAACAATTCCCGCAAATATTTCAGAAGGTTGGATAATCAAACGCCCAATCGTATCCGCTAATAATAAAAGTAACCCTCCAGAAAGTGCCGCTGTTACCATCACCCAACGATGCGCAGAACCAACTAGTTTTCTGGCAATATGTGGACCAATTAACCCAATAAACGCAATCCCGCCACTAACAGAAACACAAGCCGCCGCGAGACCAACTGCTACTATTAATAGAACAAATTTTTCTCGTTCCACCCGAACACCTAGTCCAGTGGCCACTTGATCCCCAAATGAAAGCACATCTAGCGTTTTCACTTTCATAAAAGCAAAGGTCCCTAAAACAACCAGCCACGGCAAAAGTGCAAAAACATATTGCCAGCTCGATGCCCAAATATTTCCAGCCATCCATTCAGCATAACGCTGATAATTTTGCGGATCTAGTCGAACCGTCAAAAGCGTAATCAATGCCGCAATCGCCGCCGCAACAGCAATCCCCGTAAGTAACAAACGATTAGGAAGTAACCCCTCGCTCCTACTATAAGAAAGTCCATACACAACAAATGCTGTCAAAATTGCCCCGATAAACCCAACTAATGGCATAAATAAAACAGGTACATCCATCGTGGAAGGAAAGAAGGAAATATAAAGCATAACTGCCAAGCCAGCCCCGTTGTTAATCCCAAGAATCCCCGGGTCAGCTAAGCCATTTCCAGAAATCCCTTGTAAAATTGTTCCCGAAACCGCCAGCCCCGCTCCAACTAAAAGCGCAATAACAATCCGCGGCAGCCTAAACTCCGTCACAATGAGCTGTGTCCCCGCATCCGCCATACCAAAGAAAGATTTAATCACTTCTAAAAATGGCAATTTCGAATAACCAGCATTGACACTATATGTAAATGTACAAAAAATCAGCACACTTAAAATGATTAACGTCCAAATCCGTCGCGATCTTTTCCGCTTTTCCGCAACCGTCATATACATTATAAGTTCCTCCTTTCCTTACGAGCTACATATAAAAAGAAAGGAACCCCGATTAACGCAAAAATGACACTGATTGGCGTTTCATATGGAGGATTGATCGTTCTTGCCACAATATCCGCCGCTAATGTCAGAAACGCCCCAACAACAGCCGAGCAAGGAATAATCCAGCGATAATCAACCCCGACTAAAAATCGCACCAAATGCGGCACAATCAAGCCAATAAAACCAACCGGCCCAACAACCGACACAGCCAGCCCCGCCAAAATCAACACAACAACCATCGAAGCAATTTTAACAAAAGTCGTTTTTTCGCCAAGACCAACCGCAATATCGTCGCCCAAACTTAAAATCGTAATCGACTTGCTTAACAAAATGGCTGCAATAAGCGCTCCAAGCAACCAAGGCCAAATCGCCGCCAGCTGGCTCCATTTCACACCAGCAACCCCGCCAGCATACCAAAAGGCCAAATCTTGACTCAGTTTAAAATAAATCGCAAGCCCTTCACTAAGCGCCGTGAGTAGCGAACTAACCGCCGCACCAGCAAGCACTAATCGCGTTGGCGACATCGCACTCCCAGCAAGCGAACTAACGCCAAAAACCATAAACGCCCCAATCGCCGCCCCAACAAAAGAAAACAAAATCAACGAGTTATAACTAAGCCACGGCATAAAAGCAAAACAAATTGCAACCATAAACGTCGACCCAGCATTCAACCCGAGCAACCCCGAGTCAGCCAGCGGATTCCGCGTAATCCCTTGCATAATCGCGCCAGCTACCGCAAAAGCAGCACCAATTGCCATATCTGCAATCACCCGAGGAACACGCAAACTTCGAATAATCTGGTGCTGCGTTTCCGAACTATTATAATGAAACAGCGCATCCCAAACCGTACTTAAATTAATATCGGCCGCTCCAACCGCAATCCCGAATAACGCTAAAATAAGAAGCAACAAAAGCCCACCCGAAAGTATAAAAATAGCGACAGTTGGTCTAGTATTCATTTTTATCTGTTTTGACTTATCCATCTGCACATGTTCCTTCCATCTAAAATATCCGCTCATTTTAAGTGATAATAATTATCAATCGCAAAGAAAATTATATCAATATCATTCACTAAGCGCAATCTTTAGTTAGATTCAAGTAACTTATCGACAATAATTTCCAACTGCCCTTCCACCGCTAAAGGATCATAATAAAACATCGTATCAAAATCCATTTGGTATACATTCCCCGCTTTAAACGTCGGCAGCTCTTTCCAAATTGGCGAATTCGTCAAATCCTTTAATGTTTTCTCGCCATCTTTCGCATCCCCCGAAGAAGTATTCGTTACGAACATTCTATCCGCCGCAAATTCCGGTAATACTTCGAGCGAAATCTTCTGCCAATCTTGACCAGCTAACACCTCTTTTTCGATTTTTGCTGGCGCTTTGAGTTTTAAAGCATTATAAATCGCTTGACCGCCACGCCCCATATTTTGCCCCATCACATAAAAATCTTTATCCTGCACTTCATAAATTCCCACTGTTTCATTTGGATCCAGTTTTTCTGCTAATTTCGCTCTACTTTCTTTCGCTTTTTGGTGAAATTGATCCAGCCATGCTTCCCCAGCTTGCTTTTCACCAACCAAGTCCGCAATTTGGCGCACGTCTTCCTCGACATTTTTAGACGTCGCATAAGGAATCAATACGGTTGGTGCAATTTTTGACATAGCCTCAAATTCATCTTCTTTTGAAACAATAATTAAATCCGGATTTAATTCCGCCACTTTTTCCGCCGAAACTGGATCACCAATATCTGCAATCCCATCCACTTTTCCTTTTAAAAACGGATTTTCCATTTGTTTTGCTCTAGCACCAACTGGCTTCATTCCTAGCAAAACAATATTTCCTAAGTATTCCGACGCCACAATACGTTTCGGGTGAGCCGGAATTTCTACTTTCTTTCCATTTGTCATTGTATATGTACGCATCTCGACCTGTTCATTCCCAGCCGATTTGTTATCTCCACAAGCAGCCAAAACTACCATTGCTAAAAGCATTACTACGAGTAAACTGATACCCTTTTTCATTTGAACCCCTCCGTAACTGATAATAATTCTCAGTTAGTATAGCAACATTCTTCACAAAGTGCAAATCTCCCTCGCAAAGTATCACTTGCATCTTTACCATAAAAACTCTATACTTAACCATTGAGAATGATTATCACCTTACTTTTAAATTGGAGCGATGAAAATGAAAGACCTTCATACTGATAACTTACAAATTTCATACGACAAACGAATCATTGTTGATGGTTTAGATATAGCCATTCCTGCTAATAAAATTACAGCTCTCGTTGGCGCAAACGGCTCTGGGAAATCGACTATTTTAAAAACGATGTCCCGCTTAATGAAACCTAGTCAAGGCGCTGTTTATTTGGACGGCAAAAAAATTCATAGTCAACCGACCAAAGATGTTGCCAAACAATTAGCTATTTTGCCACAAAACCCTTCTGCACCCGATGGTTTGACGGTGTTTGAATTAATTTCTTATGGACGTTCCCCGCATCAAAGCAGTTTTAAATCGATTACCGCTAAAGATCGGGAAATTATTTTTTGGTCGTTGCGCGTGACGAATTTAACTGAATTTGCAGATCGACCAATCGACAGTTTATCAGGTGGACAACGCCAGCGTGCTTGGATTGCCATGGCACTTGCTCAAGAAACAGACGTCTTATTCCTTGATGAACCGACGACCTTTTTAGATATGACCCACCAACTAGATGTGCTTAATTTATTGAAACAACTAAATCAATCGGAAAATCGCACAATCGTGATGGTTGTCCATGATTTAAATCACGCATCTCGTTACGCACACCACATGATTGCTATTAAAGAAGGAAAAGTCATTGCAGAAGGCACGCCAGTTAGTGTCATGACCGAACAAACATTGGAAGATGTTTTTAATATCAAAGCCGATATTTTAATCGATCCACGTAGCGGTGTCCCTCTTTGCCTTCCTTACGAAACATGCAACGGATGCGAAATTGTAAAGGAGCTTGATTCCATTGCCAAATGAGCTTTATGATGTAACAATAATCGGCGGCGGCCCAATCGGCTTATTTTCCGCATTTTATAGTGGTTTGCGTTCAATGAAAACAAAGATAATTGACGCCGAACCTGCTGTTGGTGGCAAAGTGCGCTACTTTTTCCCTGAAAAAATAATTCGCGATATCGGCGGTATTCCAGCAATCACTGGCGCTAATCTCGTTGCGAATTTAAAAGAACAAGCCGAAACATTTCACCCCACGATTGTTTGTAATGAACGCGTGGTAGATGTAACTAAGCTAACGGATGGCACATTTCAGCTCACTTCACATAACGGCACAATTCATTTTTCCAAGACCATTGTCATCGCAACAGGAAGCGGTACATTTGAAGTCAATAAACTAGAAGCCTTACACGCCGAAACATTCCCATTAGCAATTCATTATGACGTGAAAAACCTCGAGCAATTTCGTGGTAAAGTGGTTGCAGTTTCTGGTGGTGGAAATTCTGCCATCGACTGGGCTCAAACACTCGAACCAATCGCCAAACAAGTACATCTCATTTACCGCGGCGAAGATTTTAAAGCACATGAAGAAAGCGTACGCGAACTAAAAAATTCCCGTGTCCAAATTCATATCCATCATGAAATCAGTGAATTAATTGGAACCAACAACACGCTAGCCAGCATTAATATTTGCTGCAATCAAACACAAATTACGAAAACAATCGAAACCGAGGCACTTTTTATTAATCACGGTGTAAAAGTGGATCTCGGAACAATGGCTGAATGGGGCTTTGAACAAGCGGATTTCGGTATTGTCGTTGATGATGAAATGAACACGACTGTCCCCGGCATTTTTGCTTGCGGAGATAGCGCCACCTACCCTCGAAAAATACGCATTATCGCAGCTGGTTTGCATGAAGGACCAATCGCGATCAATAGCGCTAAAAAATATTTAGAACCAACTGCTGCAAACGAAGCGATGATTAGCACGCATCACGAAAGCTTTATTGGTTAAAAAAAGGATTTGGGCTACTCACTCGCCCAAATCCTTTTTTTCTTCGCATATACCAAATTCGACAATCCGCATCATTTCTGTAAAATCATTCGCAAGCGGCACAAAATCTTCCATCGTCGCATTCGGATGACTTTGTAAATACACCGTACTTATCTGCGTAATATGATTAAACAGCGCAACCATCACTTTACGCGCCGCATCCATATTCACATCTTTTTTCAATTTCATTTCACTTAAAACCTGATTCATTTGCGCTTCCGACCGCTCAATCGCCTTATCAAAAAAGCCATCTAACTTCCCTTTCAACTCAGCTGGCGGATTTCCGTAAGCTTGCATAATTAAGCCAAAAACTGCCGGATATTTACGATTAAAATCCAATTTCATCTTCGTCGACCAAATAGCCATCTCGACAAAATCCTTCCAATGTTCCTCTTCCAAACGAACCTCATTCGTCGCAAAATCAACTGCATAACTCACTGCCGCAATATATAATTTTTCTTTAGAACCAAAATAGTGGAAAATAAGCCCTTTAGAAACACCAGCTTTCGTGCAGATTTTATTCGTACTAGCCGCCTGATAACCTTTTTCCGTAAATTCTTCCATAGCAGCTTCTAAAATTTTTAATCGTTTTTCATCCATCATACTTTCAAATCCTTTTTCTTATAAAGAACAAATGTCGCCGCTACCATCACGACAATCACCGTACATGAAATCAGCGCATTCGTTCCAGTAATCCCTTTGTCCATAATTTCTGAAGGAATGGCATAATTAATTGGCGAAAAGTATTTGAAGAAATCAACCTTATCATTTAACCCTGCCATAATTCCTAAAATATACGTTAAGAACACAAGGGCAAGTGCGACCGGAGAGGCTTGCTTAGCTGAACGAAGCACCGATGAAACCATAAAACCAGCACTCATAAATACAGCAGCTACAAGCAACTCACTAGAAAATACCCGCACAAGCTCCATCACTAAATTACCGCTATCTACCCCACTCGGCTTTAAGAAAAGAACAAGCGCCACCGAAGCCACAAATGTAATCGCCCAAAAAGCTACAAACGACAATAAATTACCAATCATTTTCCAAAAAACAAGACTTGACCGAGTAATCGGCTGCGCATATAAAAACTCAATCGTGCCATCCGTTTCTTCTTTTATTAAAGCCTGCGCACCAATCAACGCCGCATAAACACACGCTGCAATAAAAATATACTGAAAAACATACGCAAAATAGGCATCAATATTCGTTAAATCCGCCATCGAATCCATATGCAAAATTTTCATCATATCTTGCGGAAGTGCATTCATTTTCGTATTTACCAAATCTTGCATCCCGCTACTTTGCATACTAGGGAAGAAAGCCATAAACACACCTAAAATCACAATCACCACTACAGCCCAAACAACCAGGCTTTTTATCCGTGTTTTCCATTCAATGTGTAAGATGTTCACTTGATTTCTCCCCCTTCGTATAGCGTCATAAATTTATCTTCCAATTCCTGATTCGTAATCGTTAAATCCGTAATTTCTTTTTCTTGTAACAACGGCAAAATCGTTTTAATATCCTCATCAAAAATAAGCCGCGCTTTCCCTGCTTCCTTTTCGATAATTCTTGCGCCCGCATTCGTTAATTGTTCGAGTGGCAAATTCGTTCCTTTCAGTGCAATCACTTTACCCGTCATTTGTTGATTGGCGATATCTTCCACCGCGATAATATTCCCATTTCGAATAAAAGCAGCTCTTGTACAATATTCCTGAACCTCACGTAAATTATGACTAGAAAGAAAAATCGTCATGCCTTCTTTATTACGCTCGGTCATTTCTTTAAATAAATAATGTTGCATTAAAGGATCAAGCCCATTCGTCGGTTCGTCCAAAATAAATAATTTCGGCTCGGTAATAAGTCCAGCAACAATCGCCACTTTCTTCTTATTTCCAAGCGACATTTCACCAAAACGTTTTTTCGGATCAATCGCAAACATTTCGTAATACTTATTCATTTTTTGCGCCGCATTTTCAATATGGTGGAACTTGGCAGCATAGTGGATAATATCATTTGCCGTCATTTGCGGATAATAGCGAACTTCACTCGGCACATATCCAACCATTTTTTTAATTTCCGCAGAATTTTTGACAACATCTTTTCCAAGTATTGTTGCACTTCCGCTAGTAGCATAAATAAAATTCAGTAAAACTTTGATTGTCGTTGATTTCCCCGCACCATTGGGGCCAATAAAGCCATATAGTTCGCCTTCATTTACAGATAAATTCACATTTTCAATTGCTCGCTTTTTATGATAGTTTTTTGTGAGCGCCTCCACTTTAATTGCTTCCATGTTCTCTCCTCCACACTCATATTGACCACTTAGTCAACTTGAGTATAAGCCCTTTTGACCAGGTAGTCAATCAAGAACTATTAAACCCTTTTTCACAACCAAAAATCTAAATTAACCTATAACCAACCAAAATCCATAAAAGTACATAAATCACTGTTTTTCACCTGCGTTTTCACCTTGAAAATACAGGTTTCAGCCTAATATTACTAATTTCAATAACCACTCTACTCTGCATAGAATAATCATATTTCAGATGCTATAATTATGGATAAGTAAGCAAGTTTATGGTGGTGGCTAGTTCTTTCAACAAGAAGGAGCGATGCCTATGAATTTTTTGTTCGGAACTCCTGGAAAGGATAATCCATGACCATTTAT
The DNA here is from genome assembly GCF_014229645.1 of Listeria swaminathanii. Lineage (GTDB taxonomy): Bacteria > Bacillota > Bacilli > Lactobacillales > Listeriaceae > Listeria > Listeria swaminathanii. The sequence continues at coordinate 187,706 of NZ_JAATOD010000002.1, forward strand.
GAAGCCCTGTCATTTGCAGTCGCTTTTGCAACCTTAGTGTTGTTATTAAACAGTCAAAATAACAAAAAAAATAACCACTCATAAACTTTGGCGAGTTTAGTGGTTATTTTTATAATAAATTAAACTAGCTGCCACCTTAAATGGGCTTACACTTGAGGGTCATGTTCACGCATGGCTCTCTTTTCATACTCATAATACCACATTCCAAGCTCTTCTGACAATATTTTACATAATGAAGACACAATAATAATTAACTCTGCTATAAATTTAAATGAAATAGGTTATCTAGTCCTATATAATGTCCAAGTCTTGAAAGCATAGAAAATTCCCGTCATCCAATGAAGCTAATTTATCTCTAACTTTTTCTGAAACTACTAGGTTGAATGCTCCACCCCATTTATCTAACGAAAAACACTCAAGTTATGATGGTATTTTATTTCTTTGCAATGTTGGTTTAAGAAAAAACTGGGCTATGGAGTTTTCCCATGGCTCAGGCATATAATCCGTAGGCCATTCAATATATTCCGATTTATTGAAATCAACACAATCCACTTTCCTATTAAAATGAAAAACAATGTAATCTTTATTTTCAGCTTCAACTGCTACATGTAAAAGATCAAGCCCATTGAATGAAATTTCAGCTTTATTATATTTACTTGCATTTGCAATTAGATAATACGTTCCAATACTTGCAAAATCAGGACTTTCTCCCTTCTTTATTACTTTAATTTTTAATTTGTGCTCGCTATTTATTAAATGCGGATAAGCATCTTTAGGGGCTATTCTTTCCAGATTATTATAAAAATCAATACTAAACACTTCATATTTCTTCCATTTTTTCTTATCATCATTGAGCATTAACTTATAATAATTCATAATTTACCCCTTCGTATGACTCTGTTTAATTGTTCTTCTGATATCTTTCTAAACTGCCAGTCATCAGATCCAGAATCCCATTTGCGGATGGCTTTCATTCCTAACAAACATTGACATTATTTATTCATTTTCTTCTATTAATAGTTGCATTTTCCAGTATTGCATCGCGTACATTGTTTTAGCATCATGAATGAGTTGTTGTTCTATTAGTTGTTCTGCTTCTTCTGGCGTTACTTTGACTAAATTAATAAATTCATCTGCATCTTGCGCCAGTGGTTGTTCCATTTTCCGAAGATCGCGCGCGACATAAACATGTAAAAGTTCATTGGCAAATCCGGGTGATGTGTAAAAAGAAGTGAGATACGTTAAATCATCTGACTGAAAACCTGTTTCTTCTTCTAGTTCGCGTCTCGCTGTCACAAGTGGATCTTCTCCCGGCTCCATTTTGCCAGCCGGAATTTCAATAATTGTTTTTTCGAGTGGCTTTCGGAATTGTTCTACTAAATACATTTCTCCGTCTGCCGAAAACGGAATAATTGCCACAGCCCCGGGATGCTTAACGATTTCACGCTTGCTCTTTTCCCCGTTTGGCAACTCTACATCATCTACTTGCAAGTCTATTACATTTCCGCTAAAAATCTTTTCCGTATGAAGCGTTTTTTCTTCCAGTGAGTCCATTTCTGCCACCTACTCCTCATTTTTTTTCATTATAACATAACTAAGTCCGAGTTTAATTTACATCGCACGACTGATAACATCTATTTTCTAAATATGGTATGATAAGAACAAATAAAGGACACTTTCTAAAATATAAAAACCTTGCCACTTGCCTAGTTCTAGCATACAAAATATACTTAAATGGCAGGTTACTTTCCACTAATCTTTATTTTTAGAAAAATATACTATAAGAAAAGCGGACCTTTTAAACAGGTACTTAAAGGAGAAGATGTATAATGACCGTTTTTAAAAAGATATTAGCATTCACAGGTTCTATTTTCCTTGTCATTATTTTGGCTGGTATTCTCACTTTACTAATCCATAATGGCTTGATAATTGCAACGATTGTCATTGCTGTTGCGGCTACCCTATTTTTCTTTTCATCTAAAGCTGGGGACCGTGCACAAATGATTGCAACTGGATTAACCAAGAAAGAATATAAATATATTCGCACTAACCTAGAAGAAGCTCGCGTGAAAATTATCCGCCTTCAAAAAATCATGACACAAAACAAAGCGCTATATTCTTTCCAAGAACGCAACAAAACACTTTTACTTACTAAAAGAATTTACGGTATTGTAAAAGATGAACCAAAGCGTTTTTATGAAGCAGAAGATTTCTTTTTCTCCCATCTTGACTCTTTGGTGGAACTAACCGAAAAATATGCTTTCCTAGAAAAACAACCAGTAAAAGATAAGAAAATCTATCAAACACTTTCTGATACACGTACACTTCTAAATGATTTAAGTCGCGTTATTGAAAAGGATTTATTTACACTTTTAAATCAAGACGTGAATAATCTTGACTTTGAATTAGAAGTAGCGAAAAACTCCATTTCTAAACAGAAAAAGAAATTTGAAAGGGGTACAAAAGATGACCGAGAACAAGCCAAGTGAAGAAACAAATGAATTAAAAGATTTAGTAGTTGAAAAAGAATTCAACCAAACGTTAGATGACCTTCTTGCTAACCCGTTTGGATCAGACGGCGAATCAGCTGCAAGCATCGTAAATAACGAAACAGATGCGGCTCCCCGCTTAGTCGATATGCTTACAGAAACAAATAAAAAACAAGCCTTAGAACTATCGAAACAAATCGAACCTGGAAATCAGGCAGCCATTCTTGGTTACGGAGCTCCCGCCCAAGCTAAACTCCATGATTTCTCGCACTCGATGTTAGCACATGTACAAAAGCAAGATGTTGGCCCAATTGGCGATATCATTAGCGATTTAATGTATCGTTTACAAGAAGCGGATCCTGATGAACTTGCGGCTCGCAACAAAAATGTCTTCACCAAAATGTTCCACCGAGTAAAACAATCCATCAATGAAATTACTTCTAAATATCAAAAAATTGGTACCCAAATTGACCGCATCGCGTTAAAACTGGAACACTCCAAAAAGCGTTTAATGGAAGATAACTCTTTCCTAGAACAGCTTTATGATAAAAATAAAGATTATTTCCAAGCACTTAATATTTACATTGCTGCTGGAGAATTAAAATTAGAAGAAATTAACACCAAAATGCTCCCAGAACTTCGCAAAAAAGCGGAACAAACTGGCGACCAGATGGATTATCAAGAAGTGAATGACTTAACGCAGTTTGCGGATCGCCTTGATAAACGGGTATACGATTTACGCTTAAGCCGTCAAATCACTATCCAACAAGCTCCACAAATTCGTTTAATCCAAAATACAAACCAAGCACTTGCTGAAAAAATCCAGTCTTCTATTATGACTGCCATTCCACTTTGGAAAAACCAAGTAGCAATCGCGCTTACCTTGCTTCGTCAACAACAAGCCGTTGCAGCTCAGCGCCAAGTTTCCGAAACAACCAACGAACTTCTAAAACGAAACGCCGATATGCTAAAAACAAATGCGATCGAAACAGCGCGTGAAAACGAAAGAGGTATTGTGGATATCGAAACGCTGAAAGAAACTCAATCAAGCTTAATCGAAACATTACAAGAAACGCTTAAAATTCAACAAGAAGGCCGTGCTAAACGTGCCGTTGCTGAAAAAGAACTTGTAACAATGGAACAAGAACTTAAAGAACGTTTACTAGAAATGAAATAAAAAAGCTAGCGCAAAATTTGCGCTAGCTTTTTTTATAGCCCTTCTAATCGTAAATTCTCAAAATAAACGGGTTTTAAGTTCGTTACAGTAAGTCCAATTAAGCGAATGCTATCTTGGCCAGTGTAGCTTTCTCTTAGAAGTAAGGCTGCGGCTTGATAAATTTGATTGGCATCATTGGTATATTCGTTTAAAGTAAGACGCTTAGTAATCGTTGTAAAGTCACTATAGCGCAATTTCAGTACTACCGTCTTGCCGTGTTTTTGTAATTTAATGAGACGCTCTTCTACTTTCTTTGCAAAATTCATAAGACTTTGTTCTAATATTCGATTATCAAGTACATTAAATTCAAAAGTCGTTTCTTTACCAACCGATTTGCGATCACGATGCGGATTCACAATGTTGTTCGAACGACCGCGAACATGTCGATATAAATGATAGCCGTGCTTATGCAATTCGCGAATAAGGTCCCATTCACTCCACTTCTTCAAATCTGCCCCTGTTTCAATCCCTAGCCGATGTAATTTTTCCGCGGTAACTTTCCCTACCCCATAAAATTTCGTCACTGGAATCTGTTCTAAAAAGGCTTCTGCTTCTTCCGGAGTAACCACGGTAATGCCAGCAGGTTTTTTGAAATCGGAAGCAATTTTTGCAATGAATTTATTGAATGATACGCCTGCAGATGCAGTTAGTCCAAGTTCACGGTAAATTGTTTGTTGGATTTCGCGAGCAACTAGTGTGGCTGATTTCATTCCTTTTTTATTTTCGGTTACGTCTAGGTATGCCTCATCTAAAGAAAGTGGTTCAATAATATCCGTATACCTAGAAAAAATTTCGCGAATTTGGCTAGATACTTCTACATAATGCGCCATATTACCATGAATAAAAATACCATTCGGGCAGAGTTTAGCTGCTTGGCGAGTAGGCATAGCCGAGTGCACGCCGAATTTGCGTGCCTCATAAGAACAGGTTGAAACAACACCACGCTTATTCGGATCCCCGCCAATAATAAGCGGCTTCCCGCGAAACTCGGGATGATCGCGTTGTTCTACAGATGCATAAAAAGCGTCCATATCAATATGAATAATTTTCCTACTCGTATCCATAACTGCATCTCCTTTAAAACGAACAAGCGTTCTTATATAATTATAAACGTAAAGCTACTTAATTACAAGAAAAAAATACCCTGTTATTACAAGGTATTTTCGCTTCATTTATTTCTTTAAAAATGCACCTTTTCCAAAGAATTCTATTACTTGCGGCATGACTTGATATAATCGTGTCGCAATATTCATAACGAAAGGTAGATTGATTTCACGGCGTCTTGTCCCCATAATTTGGACGGTTTTCCTAGCCACTTTTTCAGGTTTCAACACTAATTTCCCAACTGTTTCTAAGTAATTACCGGACTTATCCGCTACTTCGAAAAAATTCGTTGCGATTGGACCCGGATTGATTGTCGTCACGTTGATTTTATCGGGAATTAATTCTAAGCGAAGTGCATTGGAAAAACCAAGTACCGCGTATTTTGTTGCTGAATAAACGGTTGATTTTGGTGTAGCAATTTTGGCTGCTTGAGATGCGATGTTAATAATATGTCCCGATTTACGAGCTTGCATTTGCGGTAAAATAAGTTGCGTTAACTGAATCAACCCTAGCACGTTTGTATCAAACATTTTTTCAATAGTTTCAAACGGGATATCTACTGCGTTTTCAAATAGACCAAAACCTGCACAGTTGACTAACACATCAATTTGATAGGCCGCATTTATTTCAGTACTAACTTGTTTGACTTGCTCAAAATCTGTCATATCTAGTGTAAAGTAAGCCGTTTCGACTGAAAAATGGCTGCTTATTTCTTTTTGTAGATCGATTAATTTTTCCGTGCTTCTCGCTGTGATAATAACATTCGCTCCTGATGCCGCCACTTGTCTTGTGATTTCTGCTCCAAGACCACTTGATGCACCCGTAATTAATACCGTTTTATTTTTCAAAAAAGCATTCATTTTATCACTCTCCTACTTGGAAAACAGCTAAATCGTACGCTATTTCAGTATTTTCAAAAATAGACTTTGCTTCTATTAATAACTCTTTACTTGCATCTCGGTCGTATCTTGAGCTGATATGCGTTAAAATCAATTTTTTGACATTGGCTTTTTTGGCAAGTGTAGCTGCTTGAAGTGTGGTTGAATGCATATATTCTCCCGCCATTTTTGCTTTATCGCCCTCAAAAGTGGCTTCGTGGACTAAAATATCGGCGTTTAATGCTAATTCAAATTCATTAGCGGTTTCTTTTGTATCACCAAAAATGCTGATTATCTTTCCTTTTTGTGGCGCGCCAACATAATTTTTGCCGTCGATTACTCGTCCGTCAGCTAGCGTAACGGTTTCGCCATTTTTTAGTTTTTGAAAAAGTGGACCAGCTTCAACACCGTCAGCTTTTAATTGTTCCGCATTAAGTGCGCCTTGTTTGTCTTTTTCGATGATACGGTAACCAAAGCTTCGAACGCCATGTTCCAGGTCATCAGCAGTAACGGAAAACATCTTGTCTTCAAAAATCAAACCTGGTTCAATTTCGTTAAAAATAATTTTGTAGGTGAGTCTTGTTCCGCTAAGTCTTAAAGAAGTTTCGACATATTCAGCTATTCCTGCCGGGCCGTAAATAGTTAGATCCGAATCGCCTCCTTGAAAAGAGCGACTGCTTAATAAGCCTGGCAGCCCAAAAATATGATCGCCATGCATATGAGTAATAAATATTTTTTCTAGTTTGCTTAATTTGATTTGGCTGCGCATGATTTGGTGTTGCGTTGCTTCTCCGCAATCAAATAGCCAAATTGTATTTCGTTCGTTTAACATTGAAAGTGCGATGGATGTGACATTACGGCCTCGTGACGGTACGCCTGCTCCAGTTCCTAAAAAAACAAGTTCCATTTATTGTTCCATTCCCTTCCCAGTTCGTGTCTTATTTTATCACATTCTTAAACGAACAGGAAATAAACATTTTTACAATAAAAACCCTTATAATTCAGAAATAACTGTCAAATTAAAAAAATATTCGAACCAAACAGTTGCACAAATGCTTCATTATGGATAAAATAGTATGGACTAATGAGGAAAATTAATAGCTCATTTAATAAGGCCTTTTTTTGTGGGGTCCTTTTCAAACTAAGAAATCTTTTTCTTAGCAGTTAATTTTTTGCCATTAAGAGAATAAGAAAGAGGGTAAATGACGTATGACAGATGAGTTAGAACAAAAAGCATTGATTACTATTTTTGGCGGTACGGGAGATTTGGCAAATCGCAAACTTTACCCTTCGCTATATCATTTATACAGTAAGGGATCTCTTGGCGACAACTTTGCTGTTATTGGAACGGCTCGTCGTGAATGGAGTAATGATTTCTTCCGTGATAAAGTAAAAGAGTCTATCAAAGACATTGATGGTTCCGAAAAAGATGCGGATGCATTTGCTTCTCATTTCTACTATCAATCTCATGATGTGACTAATAAAGAATCTTATGTAACGCTAAAAGATTTGTCTGATGAATTAGATGCAAAATACGAACTTGGCGGTAATCGCCTTTTCTACCTTGCTATGGCGCCGAATTTCTTTGGAACCATCGCAAGTCGCATTAAATCTGAAGGCTTTGTGGACACTGATGGTTTTCACCGTTTAATTATTGAGAAACCATTTGGACATGATTTAGCTAGTGCGGAAGAATTAAACAATTCGCTTCGTCAAGCATTTAAAGAAGATGAAATTTATCGTATTGACCACTATTTAGGAAAAGAAATGATCCAAAATATCTCGGTTATTCGATTTGCAAATTCGATCATTGAATCGCTTTGGAACAATCGTTATATCGATAATATCCAAGTTACTTTAACAGAAGTACTTGGTGTAGAAGATCGTGGACGTTATTACGATGAAAGTGGCGCACTTCGAGACATGGTTCAAAACCATATCTTACAAATCGTTTCTTTACTCGCAATGGAACCACCGATTAACTTATCAACTCGCGAGATTCGTCATGAAAAAGTTCGCGCGCTTCGTTCTTTACGCGTTTTTGAAGGAAAAGAAGTTCATCAAAGCTTTATCCGTGGCCAGTATGGTCCTGGTGAAGTTGGCGGCAAAGAACTGAAAGGCTACCGTCAAGAAGATAATGTCGATCCTCATTCCAATACAGAAACTTTTGTTGCGGCAAAACTTGAAATCGATAATTTCCGCTGGGCTGGCGTTCCATTTTACATTCGTACTGGTAAACGTCTTGCGAAGAAAACAACGCAAATTGCGATTCAGTTTAAAGATGTACCACTAAACTTATTTGGCCAACAACAATCGCTTGGTGGTAATGTGCTTGTTATTCATATCCAACCTGACGAAGGTATTACGCTTCATTTGAACGTGAAAGAACCTGGTCAAGGAATGGTGACAATGCCAGTCAACTTAAATTATATTCATTCTTCACCAGATGGCATGAATACGCCTGAAGCATATGAAAAATTAATTCTAGACTGTCTGCGCGGCGACGCGACTTACTTCTCTCACTGGGATGAAGTTTCGCTATCATGGAACTTTATCGACCATGTAGCAGATGTTTGGACAAATACAAAAGATCATTTCCCGAACTACAAATCCGGTTCAATGGGTCCAAAAGAAGCAGACGACCTTATTCAACGTGACGGATTCCAGTGGTTCCCAATCGATTAATCAAAAAACCAGAAATATGGCTAATCTAGCCTGTTTCTGGTTTTCTTTGTTTACTTGCAAAAGCTACTGGGCATGTTAGAATAGAGAGGAAAACTAACTAGTTAAAGGAGCTCATATAATGGCTGAAAATATTGATGACTACCTAGAAAAAGGCATGTATGGGGCAAAAGAAATTAATCCCGCTGAGAAGAAAAAATACCTAGGAACTTACCGTGAACGCGTATTAGTCGCTCTCACTAAAGAAGAAGTTTTAACCCAAGAGTATCTTCCAGAACTAGAAAAAGCAATCCTAGAAAATAATGACTCCAAGCTTCTGTTAAACGGATTACTGCATTATAATTCTTTACGCCCTTATATTAAATTAGCGGAAAAATGTAAACATGAATTTTCGATTGTTACTCGTTTGGAAGGTGAAACAGATATTTATCTCGTCCTTGCCTGCCAAAAAGCGGTAAACAAAGAGGATATTCATTTATATAAAGAAGAACCCGTAGAAAAACAAGAAGAACCTGTCTCGTTACTGGAGAAGGTTCGCAAATTATTTAATTAAGTTTTCCGTCCAACATCGAGGAGGTCGATTTATGCTACATCTTATCACAGTATCACTCGCTATTTTAATGGCGTTACAAACGATTTATTTTTTCATTCGGAAAAATGTCAATATGGGCGTTATGTTTTTACTTATAACAGCTGCCCTTCTACTTCTTAGCACGATTTAATGGCATACCGGTCTCGACAGCTTGTTTTAACTCGCGCTGCATGACACCGATCCCTGTCGCCCCATCAAGTGGAAAACAAAAAGATTGTTTATCATTTGTAATACTCGCGAGTAGCCCTCTGAACTTTTTGCCGCCTAACATCGGGACTTGTTCAGTAGGGTTTATTTGTAGTTTCTGCCACTGTGCCTGTAATTCGTCGAGCTGAATCGTATCTTCCCCTGTCCCTTTCATCGTAAAACGAACATCATACGTTTCTGAAACGACATCATCTGGTCGTAAAAAGCCGTATTTCGGCGATAAAATTAAATACTCCTTCGCAAACTGTTCTGCGTATGCTTTGCTTAAACGATGAAATGTCCCCGTGTATACTTCGCTTGCCTTCACTGGACCGATATCCGGAAATTTGTCCCATATTTTCGGCTTCCCTGATGCGATAATAATCAGGTTTGTTTTATTGGATATTCCCACATCATCACTCTTCCTTGTCTCTCTTCCGTATCTTTTTCTTCTATATGTACGAAATGGTTATGTTTTAGCACTTGGATTGATGCTTCGTTTTGCTCGTAGCTTCTGGCAAAAATGCGATTGATTTCGGGTTGCTCTTCTAGCCAAGTAATCATTCCAACAAGCGCTTCTGACATATAGCCTTTATTTTGATAATTAGGCACGATACTATAACCAATTTCTATTTCTCCCGTTTCATCTGGGTTGCCTTGTCCGCCAATTTCGCCGATAATCTTATTTTCTTGCTTTAAAACGACTAATCGCGTCCATTTAATCATTCTATCGTCTTTTTTTACATTTTCTAACACATATGGTAAATAAAAAAAGAAATCAATTCCGGGCCAGTCTGGTGATACGTGGTAGCCACTTGCTTTTTCTAAAGCTTCTGTCCCATTGATCGTTGCTTGAATCATTTCCAGCGTGTAGTTAATTAAAATTAATCGATCTGTTTCTAAATTATCCACAACCAAAACCCGGCTTTCCTACTAATTTATTACTTTCAATTTAGCAGAATTGGATAGAGGAACGCAACTAATCTGTGATTTTTTATCCGAAATTTTAATTTTTAACAACAAAACTATAAAAATAAAACTATTCTGACTATATACTTGACCTTTCATTTTTGAATACGCTTCCATTCTAGTTATAGTCCAAATATAAGACCAGGTACTAATTACAACTAAAAGTGTAAGTTGCTTGAATTGTGCAAACTGACGGAAAACTTTCAAAATAACAATTGACAATCGCATGGCAACCATATATATTAAATACTAACATAACATTTCTTGATATTAATTTTTTTCAAAAATGTGCGACTAATCGAAAAAATAAAACCATTTAACGAAGGGGATAATGACTTATGAAAACGACTAAATCAGTCATTACAATTTTATTACTCTAGAAGGACTTTGAGCACTGTAGAAATTTACAGTAGTTTGAGTCCTGTTTACGTTAAATGGGATTCTGGCAAAGCATCCCATTGTTTTCATCATTGGGGTGCTTTTTATTTAGCCGGATTTCGGATTTTCAAGCATTAAAAAGCGATTATCAAGCAAGCAGAACTTAATCATATATATTAATGCCACGCTATTTAGTGAATTCTAAAAATTCAGTGTCGGCAAACAATTCTTAATTAGAAATGGGGTAAAGTCATATGCGTAGTGACAAAATAAAAAAAGGTGTCGAACAAGCTCCAGCAAGAAGTTTGCTGCATGCTACAGGTCAAATTAAAAGTCCAGGTGATATGGACAAACCATTTATCGCTATTTGTAACTCTTACATTGATATTGTTCCAGGTCACGTTCATTTGCGAGAACTTGCGGATGTGGCTAAAGAAGCAATTAGAGAAGCTGGCGGTATCCCATTTGAATTTAATACGATTGGTGTAGATGACGGCATTGCCATGGGACATATCGGTATGCGTTACTCCCTTCCCTCTCGTGAAGTTATCGCGGATGCAGCGGAAACAGTAATCAACGCGCACTGGTTTGACGGGGTTTTCTACATCCCAAACTGTGACAAAATTACGCCGGGAATGTTGCTTGCATCAGTTCGTACAAACGTCCCTGCTATCTTCTGTTCAGGTGGCCCAATGAAAGCTGGGTTGTCAGCTCACGGAAAAGCGCTCACTCTTTCTTCCGTTTTTGAAGCGGTTGGTGCCTTTAAAGATGGCAGCATGTCACAGGAAGATTTCCTTGATATGGAAGCCAATGCGTGTCCAACTTGTGGATCTTGTGCTGGTATGTTTACAGCGAATTCAATGAACTGCTTAATGGAAATCCTCGGTATGGCTGTTCCAGGAAATGGTACAACACTTGCTGTTTCTGACGCGCGCCGTGACCTTATTAGAGAATCTGCGTTTCATTTGATGGATTTAGTTAAAAAAGATATTCGTCCTCGTGACATTATTACAAAAGATGCGATTGATGATGCATTCGCGCTAGATATGGCAATGGGTGGCTCGACAAATACCATATTACATACACTCGCACTTGCAAACGAAGCTGGTATTGAAGATTACGATTTGGAACGTATCAATGATATCGCCAAACGTGTTCCCTATCTTTCCAAAATTGCACCTTCCTCTTCTTATTCAATGCATGACGTTCATGAAGCTGGCGGCGTTTCTGCCATCGTTAAAGAACTTGTTGACCTTGGCGGTGCAATTCATCCAGACCGGATTACCGTTACTGGAAAAACGATTCGCGAAAACGTGGCTGATGCCAAAATTAATAATACCGATGTTATTCATCCAAAAGAAAATCCCTATAGCCCGGTTGGTGGACTATCGATGTTGTTTGGAAATATCGCACCAAAAGGAGCTGCTATCAAAGTTGGCGGCGTAGATCCTTCTGTACAAGTTTTCAAAGGAGAAGCAATTTGCTTTAGTTCTCATGATGAGGCTGTTGAGGCAATTGATAATCATACGGTTCGTGAGGGCCATGTAGTTGTTATTCGCTACGAAGGTCCAAAAGGCGGCCCGGGAATGCCAGAAATGCTTGCACCAACCTCCAGTATTGTTGGTCGCGGTTTAGGAAAAGATGTTGCCTTGATTACAGATGGACGTTTTTCCGGAGCTACTCGAGGTATCGCAGTTGGGCATATTTCTCCAGAAGCTGCGGCTGGTGGTCCAATCGCACTCGTTCATGACGGTGATATCATCACGATTGATTTGCCAAACCGGACGCTCAATGTAGACGTTCCTGATGAAGTTTTAGAGGAACGAAGAAAAGAATTACCGAAATTTAAAGCTAAAGTAAAAACTGGTTACCTTGCACGATACACTGCGCTAGTAACGAGCGCCCACACTGGTGGTATTTTGCAAATTCCAGAAGATTTAATCGACTAAAAAATGAGGTGATAAGCGTGATTGATACGACGAAGACAAATGAAAAAGCGACAAAAAAGCAAAATAAAAGTGGAGCGGAACTTTTAATTGACGCCTTGAAAAAACAACAAGTCGAGATGATTTTTGGTTATCCGGGTGGCGCGGTTCTTCCTCTCTATGATGCCTTTTACGACTGTGATATTCCACATATTCTAACAAGGCACGAACAAGGAGCCATCCATGCTGCTGAAGGGTATGCTCGTGTCACTGGGAAACCTGGAGTCGTAGTTGTAACAAGTGGACCTGGTGCGACGAATGTATTAACTGGAATTGCAGATGCGATGAGCGATTCGATTCCATTAGTAATCTTTACCGGACAAGTTCATACGCCTGGTATCGGAAAAGATGCTTTCCAAGAAGCCGATATGATTGGGCTAACGATTCCAATTACTAAATACAATTACCAAGTGCGTGATGTTCGTGACTTACCTAAAATCGTCAATGAAGCTTTCCATATCGCAAGTACTGGTCGTAAAGGTCCTGTTGTCGTGGATATTCCTAAAGACATGGGGATTATCCAAACGGACACAGTTCGACCAGATACGATTGATTTGCCGGGTTATCAACCGACTTATTCACCTAACCCGCTCCAACTCGAAAAATTAATGAATTCCCTTTCCGCCGCAAGTAAGCCACTTATTCTCGCTGGCGCTGGCGTTAACCATTCTAGAGCTACAGCCGAATTACTAGAATTCGCTGAACGCTATCAAATTCCTATCGTGAATACGCTACTCGGTCTAGGAAGTTTCCCGCAAAGCCATGATTTATTCCTTGGTATGGGTGGTATGCACGGTTCTTATGCAGCAAATATGGCGCTAACGGATTGTGACTTACTCATTAATTTTGGCTCTAGATTCGATGATCGCCTTGCAAGTGCGCCAAAAGAGTTTGCCACTAAAGCAACGATCGCTCATATCGATATTGATCCTGCTGAAATCGGCAAAATTATCGAAACGCAAATTCCAATCGTTGCCGATATCAATGAAACACTTACGCAACTTCTGCAAATGGAACTTCCGGTTTATCCAGATACATCCCATTGGTACAAATTAAATATGACACGCAAAAACCGTCATCCTTTTAATTTTGATAAAACGAAAAAAGCGGAAATTAAACCGCAGCGTGTGATTGAACTCATTGGTGAAATTACGCAAGGTGAAGCACTTGTTTCCACCGATGTTGGACAACATCAAATGTGGACGGCGCAATTTTATCCGTTCCAATTTGATCATCAAATTATTACAAGTGGTGGCCTTGGCACAATGGGCTTTGGTTTCCCGGCAGCAGTTGGGGCGCAACTTGCTTTCCCGGATAAAACAGTAGTCGCGATTGTTGGCGATGGCGGTTTCCAAATGACTAACCAAGAACTCGCGATTTTAAACGATTATCAAATCAATCTAAAAACGGTCATTATCAATAATGGTTCGCTCGGGATGGTTCGTCAGTGGCAAGAAAAATTCCACGGCGAAAGATATTCCCACTCGATTTTCACGAGCCAGCCAGATTTTGTAAAACTGTCTGAAGCATACGGTGTCAAAGGGGTTCGCTTGACGAATCCAGAAACGCTGGAAAAAGATTTGAGAAAAGCCTTCGCTCACCCTGGGCCAATTGTTATTGACGTTCATGTTGCAAAAGATGAACTAGTACTTCCAATGGTTCCAAGCGGCAAACCAAATCACCAAATGGAAGGGGTGGAATAAATGCGCCGAATCATTACCGCTACAGTAAACAACTCTTCTGGCGTATTAAATCGTATCACTGGGGTTATCTCCAGACGCCAATACAATATCGATAGCATCTCTGTCGGCTGGACCGAAATCCCGAATGTTTCTCGGATTACCATCGTTGTCCATGTCGATTCCTTATACGAAATTGAACAAGTAACCAAACAGCTCAACAAACAAATCGATGTGCTTAAAGTTAGCGATATTACCGATGACGCGCACATTGAACGAGAACTTGCTTTACTGAAAATCAATTCCCCTGCCGCCTTACGTTCCGAGCTAAACGCAGTCATCGAACCATTTCGTGCAACCGTCATTGATGTCGGCACTAAAAATGTTGTCATCCAAGTAACTGGTACGAGCGAAAAAATCGATGCATTTGTTGACACGGTTCGTCCCTACGGCATTAAACAAATGGCAAGAACTGGTGTAACTGGCTTTACAAGAAGCCCTAAAAAAATGGGTTGAAATCATTTACTACAGAGCAATCCGTTGCTTTGCTAGCATCAGGACAGCACACTTGCTATTCTGAAATATAAAAAGAAACTAGTTGGAGGTTAGGAAAAATGACAAAAGTTTATTATGAAGATGCAGTAAAGAACAACGCACTAGAAGGTAAAACAGTAGCAGTAATCGGGTACGGTTCTCAAGGCCATGCGCATTCACAAAATCTACGTGACAATGGCAATAACGTTATTATCGGAATTCGCGAAGGAAAATCTGCCGAATCTGCTAGAAACGATGGTTTTGATGTTTATTCTGTTAGCGAAGCCGCTGATAAAGCTGATGTTATCATGATTCTTTTGCCAGATGAAACACAAGGCGAAACATACGAAAATGAAATTAAACCTAACCTAAAAGCTGGTAATTCACTTGTTTTCGCTCATGGTTTTAACATTCATTTTGACGTAATTAATCCTCCAAGCGATGTAGATGTTTTTCTAGTAGCTCCAAAAGGTCCTGGTCACTTAGTTCGCCGTACATTTGTTGAAGGTGGCGCGGTTCCGTCCCTATTCGCAATCTACCAAGATGCAACTGGAAACGCACGTGATACAGCCCTTTCTTACGCAAAAGGTATTGGCGCAACTCGTGCTGGCGTTATCGAAACTACTTTCAAAGAAGAAACAGAAACCGATCTATTCGGCGAACAAGCAGTTCTTTGTGGGGGTGCGACTCACCTTATCCAAGCTGGATTTGAAACACTTGTAGAAGCTGGCTACCAACCAGAACTTGCTTATTTTGAAGTACTACATGAAATGAAACTGATTGTTGATTTGATGTATGAAGGCGGCATGGAAAAAATGCGCCACTCGATCTCCAACACAGCAGAATATGGTGATTATGTTTCTGGTCCTCGTGTTGTTACAGCTGATACGAAAAAAGCAATGAAAGAAGTACTTACCGACATTCAAAATGGTAACTTTGCTAAATCTTTCATCAATGACAACAAAAACGGCTTTAAAGAGTTCCATAGAATGCGCAAAGAACAACAAGGTCATCAAATCGAAAAAGTTGGCGCGGAACTGCGCGAAATGATGCCATTTGTAAAACCACAACATTAATACTTAATTCGGATTGCTAGGTGGGATTTCTCGCCTAGCAACCGTTTATCCTTTTTTCGATATGAGTTTAAGGTAGAATGCATTTCTTTCTTAAACTGATACTGAAAGCAGGAAAAATCCAAGCTTCCCTATCTAATATAAAACAAGAGGTGAAATCGAATGAAGAAAATCCAGTTTTTTGATACTACACTTAGAGATGGCGAACAAACCCCTGGAGTTAATTTTGACGTAAAGGAGAAAATCCAGATTGCCTTACAACTCGAAAAACTTGGAATTGATGTGATTGAAGCCGGCTTTCCGATTTCTTCTCCTGGAGATTTTGAATGCGTCAAGGCGATTGCAAAAGCGATTAAACATTGTTCTGTAACAGGGCTAGCGCGCTGTGTTGAAGGAGATATCGACCGCGCGGAAGAAGCGCTTAAAGACGCTGTTTCTCCGCAAATACATATCTTCCTAGCAACGAGCGATGTGCATATGGAATACAAATTAAAAATGAGTCGGGCGGAAGTTCTCGCTTCCATTAAACACCACATTAGTTACGCAAGACAAAAATTTGAAGTTGTACAGTTTTCCCCAGAAGACGCAACTCGGTCAGATCGTGCTTTTCTGATTGAAGCAGTGCAAACAGCAATTGATGCCGGAGCAACTGTCATTAACATTCCGGACACGGTCGGTTACACTAACCCAACCGAATTCGGCCAACTGTTCCAAGATTTGCGCCGCGAAATAAAGCAGTTTGATGATATTATTTTCGCTTCCCATTGTCACGATGACCTTGGTATGGCGACTGCAAATGCACTCGCCGCAATCGAAAATGGCGCAAGACGCGTCGAAGGTACAATTAATGGGATTGGTGAACGTGCTGGAAATACAGCTCTTGAAGAAGTTGCTGTCGCGCTTCATATTCGCAAAGATTTTTATCAAGCAGAAACAAATATCGTTTTGAACCAATTTAAAAATTCTAGTGATTTGATTAGTCGCTTGTCTGGTATGCCTGTTCCGCGTAATAAAGCCGTAATTGGTGGTAATGCTTACGCGCACGAATCCGGTATTCATCAAGATGGCGTACTAAAAAATCCAGACACGTATGAAATTATCACCCCTGCCCTAGTTGGCGTAGATAAAAACTCGCTTCCTCTTGGTAAACTTTCTGGAAAACATGCCTTCAATACACGCATGGAAGAAATGGGTTACACACTAACCGAACAAGAACAAAAAGATGCCTTTAAACGTTTCAAACAACTAGCAGATGCCAAAAAAGAAGTAACTGAAGAAGACTTGCACGCGTTAATTCTCGGCCAATCTTCCGAGTCAGCCGATGATTTCGAACTAAAACATTTGCAAGTTCAATATGTTACTGGCGGCGTCCAAGGTGCGATTGTTCGCATTGAAGAACGTGATGGCGCTCTAGTAGAAGACGCAGCAACTGGTTCTGGAAGCATTGAAGCGATTTACAACACAATTAATCGCCTAATGAAACAAGACATCGAATTAACCGATTATCGTATCCAAGCAATTACAGCCGGCCAAGATGCCCAAGCAGAAGTCCATGTCGTCATTAAAAATGACAAAGGCGCTGAGTTCCATGGTATCGGTATTGATTTTGACGTTTTAACTGCTAGTGCTAAAGCTTATTTGCAAGCATCAGGCAAAAGCAAAACCGCCAGCAAGCAAGCTGATTTCGAGGAGGTAAAGTAACGTGACCTATAAAATTACTTCCCTAGCTGGCGACGGAATTGGTCCAGAAATTATGACTTCTGGACTTCAAGTATTAGAGGCAGTCGCAAAAAAATACAACCATACGTTTGAAATTGAATCCCATCCCTTTGGCGGCGCAGGAATTGACGCAGCTCACGACCCAATCCCCTCTTCCACCTTAAAAGCGTGCCAAGATGCTGACGCGATTTTACTTGGGGCTATCGGTGGTCCTAAATGGGATAACGCGCCGAAACGTCCCGAAGATGGCCTACTTGCACTACGAAAAGCGCTTGGTCTTTTCGCCAACATTCGCCCTATCCAAGTTCCGAGTTCCATCACGCACCTTTCTCCTTTAAAAAAGGAAATTGTCGAGAACACTGATTTTGTCGTTGTTCGTGAGTTAACTGGCGGACTTTACTTCGGGGAACCGAAACATTGGGACGATGCGGCTGCTGTGGATTCTCTAACGTATACACGAGCAGAAATCGAGCGAATTATCGAGAAAGCTTTCGAAATAGCTGCGACGAGAAATAAAAAAGTTACTTCTGTGGATAAAGCGAATGTGCTAGCTTCTAGTAAACTATGGCGAAAAATTGCTGAAGAAGTGGCTAGCCGTCATCCAGATATTACATTGGAGCATTTATACGTCGATGCCGCTGCGATGATTATGATTCAGCGACCGACGACTTTTGATGTCATCGTGACAGAAAATTTATTTGGCGATATTTTAAGCGATGAAGCCTCTGTTATTACTGGTTCATTAGGAATGCTCCCTTCTGCTAGCCATGCGGAAAACGGACCATCTTTATACGAACCAATTCACGGATCTGCACCAGATATCGCTAATCAAAATATTGCCAATCCAATGTCGATGATTTCTTCAGTTTCGATGATGCTCCGCCAATCCTTTTCGCTTTTTAAAGAAGCAGATGCGATTGATGCGGCAGCTACAAGAACAATGCAAGCTGGATTTTTAACCGCTGACCTTGGTGGAAACACTACTACGACAGACTTTACAAAAGAAGTTCTAAGACAAATTGAAGGAGGAGAATAAAATGGGGAAAACACTTTTCGATAAACTTTGGAACCGTCATGTCATTTATGGCAAAGAAGGTGAACCGCAATTATTATATGTTGACCTTCATTTGATTCATGAAGTTACTTCTCCTCAAGCGTTTGAAGGACTGAGAATGGAAAAACGGCCACTTCGTAGACCGGATAAAACGTTCGCGACAATGGATCACAATGTTCCTACTGAAGATATTTTCAATATCCAAGATCTTGTTGCTAAAAAACAAATTGAAGCACTGCAAACCAACTGCGCGGAATTCGGCGTAACGCTAGCTGATATGGGCAGTGACCGTCAAGGCATCGTGCATATGGTTGGACCTGAAACCGGGCTAACCCAACCAGGCAAAGTGATTGTTTGCGGGGATTCTCATACCGCGACACATGGCGCTTTTGGAGCAATTGGGTTTGGGATTGGTTCTAGTGAAGTAGAACATGTTTTTGCGACTCAAACGATTTGGCAACAAAAGCCAAAATCAATGGGCATTGAAATTAGCGGCAAACTTCCAAAAGGCGTTTATGCGAAAGATATTATTTTGCATTTGATTGCTACTTATGGCGTTGCATTTGGAACTGGTTATGCGGTCGAATACTACGGCGATACCATTCGTAATATGTCGATGGAAGAACGGATGACAATTTGCAATATGGCAATTGAAGGCGGTGCAAAAATGGGCATGATGGCTCCAGATGAAACTACTTTTGAATATGTGCGCGGTCGTGAATATGCTCCCGCTGATATGGATAAAGCAATTAGCGACTGGAAAACGCTTCAAACTGACCCAGATGCAGAATATGACCTCCATATCCAAATGGATGCTAGTATTTTGGAACCTTATGTCACTTGGGGAACGAATCCTGAAATGGGCGTCCCTTTTTCGAAGGCATTTCCGGAAATTAAAGATATGAACTATGAGCGCGCCTATGAATATATGGGGCTAAAACCCGGACAAACGGCGGAACAAATCGAGCTTGGTTATGTCTTCATCGGTTCCTGTACGAACGCTCGGCTTTCTGACTTAGAAGAAGCCGCTCGTATCGTCAAAGGAAACAAAGTGAAAAATAATATTCGCGCACTCGTTGTCCCTGGTTCCCGCCAAGTGCGTAATGCGGCAGAATCTATTGGACTGGATAAGATTTTTATAGAAGCTGGTTTTGAATGGCGTGAACCTGGTTGTTCGATGTGTCTAGGAATGAATCCTGACCAAGTACCAGACGGCGTTCACTGTGCCTCTACTTCGAATCGTAACTTTGAAGGACGGCAAGGCAAAGGCGCCCGGACTCATCTCGTTTCACCAGCAATGGCTGCGGCCGCGGCAATCAATGGACACTTTATCGATATTCGAAAGGAGGCGGTTATCAGTGGAGGAAATTAAAGTACACATTGGAAAAACAGTGGCGCTAATGAACGACAATATCGATACAGACCAAATCATTCCCAAAAGTTTCCTAAAACGGATTGAGCGGACTGGTTTTGGTGAATTTCTCTTTGATAGTTGGCGTTATCTACCGAATCGTAAACCAAACCCGGATTTCCCACTAAATGCTCCAGACCGCCAAGAAGCGACTATTTTAATTACAGGCGAAAATTTTGGTTGTGGTTCTTCACGGGAACATGCCGCATGGGCGCTACTTGATTACCGTTTCCGCGTGATTATCGCAGGAAGTTATAGTGATATTTTTTATATGAATTGTACGAAAAATGGCGTGCTACCCATCGTCCTTCCTAAAGAAGCTCGTGAAAAATTAGCGGGAATTGCAGCCGACGAGGAAGTGACGATTGACTTGCCAAAACAGCAAGTCGTTAGTTCAGTTGGCACCTACCCTTTTGAGATTGATGCTACGTGGAAAAATAAATTTATTAATGGACTGGATGATATCGCCATTACATTCGAACATATTGATGCGATTAAAGCCTATGAACAAAAAGTGGATTCAATATAAGAAAAGGTAGTGAGGATGATGGAATTAGTTGACTTATTAGTGACAGAAGAAGATGTCGAAAAGGCCTACGACGTATTAAAATCAGTCGTCAAGCATACACCACTTGAATATGATTTCTATCTTTCGGAAAAATATCATTGCAATGTGTATCTTAAACGCGAAGACTTACAACGAGTTCGTTCGTTTAAATTACGCGGTGCTTTTTACGCTATTTCCAGACTGTCAGCGGAGCAGTTAGAACACGGTGTTGTTTGTGCAAGTGCAGGAAATCATGCGCAAGGAGTCGCTTATACGTGTAAACGCATGACGGTTCCTGCCACGATTTTCATGCCAACAACTACACCACAGCAAAAAGTGTCACAAGTAAAATTTTTCGGCGGTAGTAACGTTGAGGTTGTCTTAATTGGCGACACATTTGATGCGTCCGCAACTGCGGCAAAAGAATTCGCGGCAGAACACGGCCAAACTTTTATCCCACCGTTTGACGATCCTGATATTATCGCTGGGCAAGGTTCGCTCGCTGTGGAGATGGTGAAGGATTTAAATAAAGCACACGAACAAGCGGATTACGTTTTTGCTGGCATTGGTGGTGGTGGTTTAATTAGCGGCGTCGCAACGTATCTCAAAGCGAAAAGTCCTATCACCAAAATTATCGGAGTCGAACCAGCTGGCGCGCCTTCGATGACTGAAGCGTTAAAACAAAACCAAGTCGTAACGCTTGATAAAATCGATAAATTTGTCGATGGCGCTGCGGTGAAAGAAGTTGGGAGCCTGACGTTTCAGCATGCGAAAGTATTAGTTGATGAAGTGACAACTATTTCTGAAGGCGCCGTTTGTTCCACAATTTTGGACATGTATACGAAGCAAGCAATTGTCGCCGAACCAGCTGGTGCTCTTTCTGTTGCTGCACTTGAAACGTATCGGGAGGAAATCAAAGACAAGACGGTGGTTTGTATCGTGAGTGGTGGGAATAATGACATCAACCGCATGCAAGAAATTGAAGAACGCTCCCTACTCCACGAAGGCCTAAAACATTATTTTATCGTTAATTTTTCACAACGTCCTGGTGCTTTGAAGGAATTTGTTAACGATGTGCTCGGTCCGCATGATGATATTACTAAATTCGAATATACGAAAAAGGTAAATCGTGGTAATGGACCAGTTATTATCGGCGTTCTCTTGCAAGATAGAAACGATTATGAAGGCTTACTCGACCGAGTTGCGGCATTTGATCCAAGCTATATTCCGATTAATGACAATCAAACACTCTACACATTACTTGTTTAAAAAAGGTTCTCGCATTGCGCGGGAACTTTTTTATATTACAGTTTCTCCTTCTGTTATAGTAACAGTTTATTTTAGAAATCAGTTTAAAATCTTTTGTTTAAGGATATAAAGTAGTATAATGAACATATAGAAATTAAACTGTATTATTTAAAAACAACTTTTTATATATAACAATTCAAGGAGTGGCAATGATGGACGCAGTTAGAAAAAATCGATTATTTCAGCATTCTACAATGGCAGCACTTGTTGGTGGACTTTTCAGTGGAACAACGAGTTTCAAAGAATTACTACAACACGGTGACCTTGGCATAGGAACACTTGATCAATTTGATGGCGAGTTAATTATTTTGGACGGAGAAGCTTTCCAAATACGTTCGGACGGGCAAGCGTATAAAGTAAAACCGGAAGATACGACGCCTTATGCAAGCACTACTTTTTTTGAAGCAGATACTTCTTTTGCTGTTTCCGAACCGACATCGAAACAAGCGGTAGAGGAAAAAATCGCGGAATTAGTACAAGGACCGAACGTTTTTTACGCGGTGAAAATGACCGGGAATTTCCGTTATGTGGATACTCGCGTTGTACCAAAACAACAACGACCATATCCACCACTCATTGAAGCGGTGAAAGAACAACCAACCTATCATTTTGAATATATTACGGGTACGATTGTTGGTTTTTGGACACCAGCTTATATTAGCGGTATTGGCGTTTCTGGTTATCATGTGCATTTTATTGATGATATGCGTAAAATTGGTGGTCATGTGTTTGACTACGAAATGCTTGAAGGTACAGTAGAAGTCGCACAACAAACTGAATTCGAATTACAATTACCGCAAACGACCGAATTCCTAAGAAGCGATTTAAGTACACCCGATATGCTAGAACAAATTGAAGCAGCGGAAAATTGATTCATAGAAAAAGCGCCCAAATTAGCTTGGGCGCTTTTTATTTATTCTGTAATAATTTTATGAACAAGCGTTGGTGCAGTTGCTTGGTCAGAGATTTTGATGTTTTCGTAGATTTTCGCTTTCACGTTTTCTACCTCTTCTTGATCCGCAAAAATGGTTACTAGTGACTCGCCTTCTTGGACTGCATCGCCAACTTTTTTACGTAACATTAAGCCTACTGCCAAATTGATTTCGTCTTCTTTGGTTGCGCGGCCTGCTCCGAGAATCATTGCAGCGATTCCAATTTCATCGGCAACGATTTGGCTTACGAAACCAGATGTTTTAGCTGGTACTTCGATTTGGTATTTTGCTTGTGGAAGTTTTTCCGGATGGTCAACTATGCTTGCGTCACCACCTTGATTGGAAAGGAACGTTTTGAATTTCTCAAGCGCTGCGCCGTTTTCAATTACTTCGATTAATTTGGCACGAGCTTCCTCTAATGTTGCTGCTTTTTTAGCAAGTACGACCATTTGGCTGCCGAGTACTAAGACTAATTCTGTTAAGTCTTCTGGTCCTTGGCCTTTTAATGTATCGATAGCTTCTTTTACTTCTAAAGCGTTTCCGATTGCTTCACCAAGTGGTTGAGACATGTCGGAAATAACTGCCATTGTATTTCTGCCAACGTTATTGCCGATGCGAACCATGGCATGCGCTAGGTTTTCTGCATCTTCGTCGGTTTTCATAAATGCGCCCGCGCCGGTTTTTACATCAAGCACAATTGCGTCTGCGCCTGCTGCAATTTTTTTACTCATGATAGAGCTTGCGATAAGCGGAATGGAGTTGACAGTTCCTGTTACATCACGAAGCGCGTACATTTTTTTATCAGCTGGAGTAAGGTTACCTGATTGGCCAATAACTGCTACTTTATCGCGGTTTACTAGGTTGATGAAATCTTTTTTATCTAGTTCGATATGGAAACCTTCGATGGATTCTAATTTATCAATTGTGCCTCCCGTATGACCTAAGCCACGTCCGGACATTTTTGCAACGGGAACGCCTACTGCGGCTACAAGCGGAGCAAGTACAAGTGTCGTCGTATCACCAACACCACCAGTACTATGTTTGTCGACTTTGATTCCTTCAATTGCGGATAGGTCAATCGTGTCGCCAGAACCTACCATTGCCATTGTTAAATCCGCGCGTTCTTGATCGTTCATATCTTGGAAAAAGATTGCCATGGCTAGAGCACTTGCTTGATAATCTGGAATTTCCCCATTTGTATACCCATCAATGAAAAACTGAATTTCTTCTGTTGATAAAGCTTTGCCGTCCCTCTTCTTGGAAATAATATCCACCATTCTCATTTCTCTTCACCCTTTCTTTTTGTCCACTTTAGCATTTTATGTATCTTTATTGAGAACGGTTACACTTTTTAAGTAAACCGTTTTACTAAACAAGAACATGTGCTTAACATGCTCACTATATCGTACTCGCTCACTTGTTGTCAATAGTTTTTGTACTACTACGATTGATTAGAGAAATGTCTAGTAAACGGTTCTCTAGTTTCTCGCTTGGATTTTGCAGGTTTTTCAGCAAAAGTTCTGCGGCAATTTCACCGATACCGTAGATTGGTTGGCGAACTGTTGTAAGTGGCGGGGTCATATATTCGGAAAGTTCGATGTCATCAAATCCGATGACGCTGAGATCGTTAGGAATGCTCAGATTTTTTTCAAGTGCCGCCCGATACGTTCCCATCGCCATTAAATCATTGGTTGCAAAAATGGCACTCAGCTTTTCTTGAAGTAATTTTTGCGTGGCGATATAACCGCCATTCATCGTTTGGTCCCCGCTAACAATCCAGCTATCTTTTACCGGAAGTTGATAATCTTTCATACACGCCAAGTAACCTTCGTAACGCTCGTGTACGTTATAAAATGATGTATCAGAAATAATGATTCCGATATTCGTATGGCCAAGTTCAATTAAATGCTCGGTCGCCATATAGCCGCCTTTGAAATCATCAATCGCAATATTACCTTCTTGCCTTGGATTCCGCTGACGGTCAAGTAAAATATACGGTGAACGCTTCTCTTCCATACGTTTGATGACACCTGAGAGCAGAATATTAGGGCTGGCGATAATTAAGCCATCGACAGCCCGGTGCAATAATTCTTCAACGTATAAATCTTCTCGTTCTTTATCATTAGAAGAGTTACAAAGCATAATCATGTAACCTTCTTTATTCAAGTAATCCTCGGCCCCTTTAACCATTTGCGAGAAAAAAGGATCGGTTACTTCCGGGACAATCATTCCGATCGTATTCGTGTGGCTAACAATCATGTTTTTTGCGAAAAAGTTTGGTTTGTAAGACATCTCTTTTGCAGTTTTCAGGACTTTTTCACGAGTTAAGTCGCTAAATCGTTCCCCTTTACCATTCAAAATTTGAGAAATCGTCGTAATTGAAACGCCTGTCTTTTCAGCTATTTCGCGGATGGTTGCAGCCATTTAAACTCCCCCAGTCAGATTATCTATTCTCCTTATTTTGCCACATTTGAGAATAATAATAAAGGGGTTTCATTCAAAATTAGTAATTATCAGGTTTAGCTGGTTTTTCGCCGGAAACAATTGCAACGCCTGCACTTGCGCCAATACGAGTTGCGCCTGCTTCGATCATTTTTTCTACATCTTCTTTCGTACGAACTCCACCAGATGCTTTTACGCCGATGTTTGGTCCAACTGTTTTACGCATTAAGGCGATATCTTCGGCAGTTGCGCCACCAGTTGAAAATCCTGTAGATGTTTTAACGAAGTCTGTTCCTGCTTTTACAGCGATTTCGCATGCGCGAACTTTTTCTTCGTCTGTTAATAGGCAAGTTTCGATAATTACTTTTACTAATGCTTTTCCTTTGGCAGCATCGACTACAGCTCGAATATCGCGTTCTACTAATTCGTCATCCTTGTCTTTAAGTGCACCGATATTGATAACCATATCGACTTCTTTCGCACCGTTTTGGATGGCATCTTTCACTTCGAATGCTTTCACTTCTGGCGTATTTGCTCCAAGCGGGAAACCGATAACGGTACATACAACGGATTCTGCTCCAGCAAGTTGTTCAGCGGATAGTTTTACCCAAGTTGGGTTCACACATACGGATGCAAAGCCGTATTCTCTCGCTTCTTTTGTTAGGGTTAAAATTTGTTCTTTCGTTGTGTCTGGTTTTAAAGCAGTATGGTCGATCATTTTAGCAATTGTCATTTTAAAAACTCCTTTAAATTGTATTTGGTTTCATCATATCGCACCACAGAACATTTGTAAACTAATTGATGAAATTTTGTTCAAGTAGCTGTTTTGCGGTAAATTGGTCGGTAATAAAATGGTTGGCATAACCGCCACGAAGCGCGCCGTGAATCGCTTTTATTTTTCGTTCACCGCCTGCGACAAGGATAGCTGTTTCTTTTTGTTTTAAATCTTGCAAATTGATGCCGATGGTTCGTTCGTCCATTTTTTCGTCAGCAATTTCGCCGTCGATTGTAAAAAAGCGTGAACAAATATCGCCGACTACTTTTTCTTTTAAGCGTGTTTTTTCTTCATCAGAAAAATAGCCTAGGCGGAAAAGCAGGGCTTCATCACGCACAGTTCCTACGGTAAAAATAGCGATATTGGCTTTTTTACCGAGTTCGATGATGTTTTTTATATGGCGATCTGCTTCTACCATTTGCTTAGCGAGCGGATTATCAAGCACAACAGGAAGCGGCAATGATACCGGAGCTGTGTCACAGGCAGCCCCGAATAATGCTAACGTTTCAGCAGCATACGTATTGACATCAGAATGACTCACGCCACCTTTAAGTTGGACGATTTTTATTTCTGCTTTTAATTGGGCTAGTTTTTGAGCGATTTTGTACATCGTTGTTCCCCAACTTACACCAAGAATATCGCCATCATGGATAATTTCTTCCAAATATTCTGCGGCGCTTTGGCTGATTTGCTTGGTGATTTCGCTGTAATCATTTGTTTGACTGAAAGCAACGGTGACGTTTTTTAGTTGGTACTTTTCTTTTAAAGCGCCGGCCAGTTCTGTGAGGTTAGAAAATGGATCTTGGACTTCGATTTTGACGTATCCTTTTGTTTTCGCGTTTTGGAGCAATCTGGAAACGGTCGGTCTGGAAACACCTAGACGCGTGGCGATTTCTTGCTGACCGAGATCCGATTGATAGTACAGTCTCGCCACCTCAACGCTGAGCTGTTCTTTTTGTTTATCCATTTCATCCCTCCATCTTTTTCTTTTTAGTATAACGTAAGAACAGGGATAGTTCGAGAGGGAAGATAAAAAAAGACAGCCGCGGCTGTCTTTTTCCTATTAAAAATCTTCTTCTATTTCTTCAAGCGGCGCGGCGTATTCATAAATCCCTAACCGCCCAGTTTCGGCAACTTGATTCGCAAGTTGTTTTAAGGATAGCGTTTCACGACTGAGGAATGCTTCTAATAAAAGCGGAATATTCACGCCTGCGACAAGTTCTACTGCATCAAAATTTCCGAGCAAGCGAACGAGCACATTAAACGGAGTGCCACCTTTTAAATCAGTTAGAAATAATACGCCTTCTGTTAAATCGAGTTTGGCTACTTCACTGGCAATTTTCGCCTGTAAGTTTTCCGCGGATTCATTCACTTCAAAAGGAACAAAACTTGTATTTTCTTGTTTACCGCAAATCATTTCCGCAGATTGAATGAGTTCTTTTGCGGCGTTTCCATGAGTACAAACAAAAATTGCTTTCATTTTCTAAACCGCCTTTTTAATAGTCTAACTGACGATAGTATCTTCTGATTTCCATTGGGTGACAGTTAATTTTTTCCACGTGTACGTCAATACGATTATTAACTGCGTGGATAATAAATGGTGACAACGCCTCTCTGAATTTAGCGGAAATACCCGGCATATCGTAATCTTTTGCATCAATGACTGTATAATTGGCGCAAATTTGTGGAATGAAATTAACTACCCGTTCACTTAATGAGCGCTGGCTATCTTCTGTCACATAAATCGTAACTGGCGTATCGCGTTCTACAATTTCAAACATGCCATGGAAAAACTCATGTGACTCAATCGATTTCGTTTTAATCCAGTGCTGTTCTTCCCAGTAACACATTGCGTATGAATAGGTCGCACCCCACTGATTCCCAGCACCAACGAAATAATGAATGTCGTCTTGATGATGTTTTAGCGCAAATTCTTGACCAAATTTATCTGCCGCTTTTTCTACTTCTACAATCCCTTTAGCAAAATGTTGATCCATTTCTTGATAAAACGCATCATAATCTTCAAATTCACCTGCTAAATACATAAAACGATCTGCCACCATAAAGAATTTTAATTGTTCATTTAACGGATAGGAGATTAAGTGATCTACTAAATTAGCAAGTTCGGTTTCCGCTTTATCAATAAACCCAAATACAGTCGCACCAATTTCATTACATTTTTTCACAGCATCTACTACTTCTTGCGTACTTCCGGTTACCGATGAAATAACTACAAGTGTATCTTTGGTGACACGTTTATTGCCTGTCGTTAGAAACACAGCCGCATTTTCATAAAAAGTTTCTAGCGCCGTTTTTTCTTTCATATGCACCACAGCTTGCATGGCGGATGCATATGTTCCGCCAATTCCTAGCCAGCAAATATTACTAAAACCACGGTGGTGTATTTGGTCAACTACTTCATTAATTTGCGGACGTAATTTAAGCGCCCCTTCCATGTTTTCTCTCACTTTTTGTTCATCAAATTTTAGCACTCTTCATTCCTACTTTCTTTGATTAAATTTTGGATTTTGTTATTTTATCAAATTCCGGAAAAGCGGATACTTCTAAATTAATTCCTTTTTTCTTGGAAATTTCAAAGGATAATAAATGAACCGGGATAGTCATAAATAGCGGCGCCAGAAGTTCTGCTGTCCGCATACCAAGTAATAAATCATCCGCGTTTTCCCCGCCTGCATCCGCATAAATTGTCCGGATTTTCTTTACATGATCTTGTAAAAATTGTTTTAATTTTTCCGCGCGATCTTCTAGTAATCCTTGAGGTTCAAGGAAGATAATATAGTCTCGTTCGGATAAACCTATATATGGTCCATGCATATATTCTTCTAGCTCTTTACCAAATGAAGTAATCCGGATGGTTTCTGTTACTTTTGTTTCTCCTTCGCGCGCTACACCATAAGCAGCGCCGTATCCTATGAAGAAAACTCGTTCCGCTTCCATCAATTCCTGTGTATGCTCGTTCACCCAAGTAGCTGATTTCTCTATCACTTGTGGTAAATGAGCGGTAATTTTTTTCAATTCTGCAATTTCCGCCTGATACTCTTCTTCCAACATTTTCTCTTGTAAAAGGGCTAGCTCAAGCGCCATTAAATTTAACATGAGAATGGTTGCACTATAGCCAAGCGTGACATATGGCATCTCTTCTATGCCCATCCCGAGATCAATTGCCCGCGTACTTTCTTTAGCAATCGGGCTAGTTAAATCACTCGTTAAAGTGAAAACAATACCTCCTTGACGCTCAATTTCTTTTACGAGATGGATGGTGGAGTAACTGTGCCCACCTTGTGATATAGCGATGTATAAAGTGTTTTTGTTTAAATGAAGCATGTAATTTCCTGCAGTAGATGGTTCTTCCACATATACCGGAATAGCGAGTTTATCCGACATATATAACTGCGCTGCGAATGCCGCATTAGAACTAGAACCTGTTGCAAAAATAACAATTGCTTGATAGTCCACTTTCTCCATTTGAATGACCTTTTGTAAAAGATCTTTTCGACTTCGGATGATATTTTCATAAACGTTTTGTTCCGACCGGATATAATAATCCATGTTTTTCATTTTTTCACCTACTTATTTTAATAAACCTGTGAATGCCCCTAAAATCCCAATTCCTGCGATTAATAGAAGAATCCAATGTGCTTTTAGTCCTTTTTTATCTAACCAGAAAATAAAGAAGGTGAAGCCAAGTGCTAGAATTCCTGGGACGATACCGTCAAAAACACTTTGAATCGTTACTGCATCATCACCAGAACCAAATTTCATTGGCATATTAATGTTTACCATCGTGGCGACCATCGCACCAACAACAGCCAGACCGATAACCGAAGCACCATAAGACAGTTTATCCATTAATCCAGTTTTTTGAATTTTTTCGATAAAGTTAGCTCCAATGTTATAACCAATGAATAACCCATAATAACGAGTCAGAATAGCTGGAATATTGAAAATAAGGAGGAATAAAATCGGCCCTAACATATTTCCTTGTAGCGCTAAGGAAGTTCCAATACCTGTAGCGATAACGCGTAAAGTTCCCCAGAAGAACGAATCTCCAATCCCACTAAGAGGACCCATTAATGCTACTTTTATATTATTGATAGAATCTGTGTCAAAATCTTTATCTTTCGCAGATTGCTCTTCCATCGCAATGGATATCCCGAGCGGAAAAGTGGAAAGCCACGGTGTTACGTTATAAAATTCTAAATGTCTTTGATAAGAAGAAATTCGTTTGTCTTTATCATTTTTGAAAATTTTGTTCAGAGCTGGTAGCATGGAAAATCCATAACCGAGATTGGATTGTCGTTCGTAGTTCCATGACCATTCCATCGTGAACGAGCGCCAAAAAACTTTCATTAAGTCTTTTTTCGTTAATACGTCAGAACTCTTCATCTTCATAATTTATACCTCCATCATTCGCAAGTGCTGGCTCTGTATTTGTATTTTTCGGACCATTGTCATTTTTAAGTGTTGCATAACCTGTTAAAATTAGCGCTAAACATGCAGCGAAAATCGCTACGCCTGTTACAGGAACTTTTAAGTAAACAGCTAACGCGAAGCCAAATACGAAAAATACCGCATTCTTTTTGTTGACCATCAATTTGAGAAGCAAAGCAAAACCATATGCTGGCAGTAAACCAGTCGCTATTCCAAGTCCCGTTATAACGAAAGCTGGGATGGCATCAAGTACGTTTTGAATAACCGGGCTTCCTACTAAATAGGATGTCGCGACAATAATACCAATTGGCAAGTTGATTGATAAAAACCCACCTAGTAACTGCATTCGACTAATCCCTCGTGAATTTCCCTCGAGTGCGTATTTATCTGCTTTATGAACAAAGTAAGGTAATACGAAAATAAAGCATAGATTTTTAACAACAAGTACAAGGGAGGCAATTGGAATCCCAAGCGCTAACGCTACGGCTGTGCTTTCACCAGTCGAAATCGCGAAGGCAGTTCCTAATATACTTCCTGAAATAATTTCTGGAGGGATTGATGCTCCAATAGAAAATGATCCCACAAAAGCTAATTCTAAAGTTGCCCCCATAATAATCCCCATTTGTACATCCCCCATGATAAGCCCGGCGAGTGTACATGTTACAAGTGGTCTTGATAGCATCGATGAACCAAATAAATATTCTCCATTTGCAAGCATTGCTGCAAGTGCAAGCAAAATCGCTGTTCCAAACTGTTCCATAATTTATCCCTTCTTTCGTCTTTTATGCTTCAAAGGTTACTTTTTTCTCGTTAGGCACTTGCTGCATAAACACATCTACTTTTTCTTTTTGAAGTTCTTTTAATTTCTCTACTTCTTCAGGTGTTAAATTAACTGCTTTGGAAAAATTGGCTGTTCCTTCTCTTTGCTTCGTTCCGCCTAGATTTAACATCGGGATTTTACCATTCGTACCATGGATTAATTTGTAAGCGTCTTCAACCGATTCGACAACAATAAGCATGTTGTATTTATCAGTGACACCTGAATTAATCGCTTCGATACTTTCATCGATACTTTTCATGACTAGTTTTGCTGCCTCTGGTTTCGCAAGCCGTATTGCCGACTTACGAAAATCATCCGCTGCTACCCCATCATTTGCCACTAAAATTGTATTTACATCTAAAGCATTAAACCAAGATACAGCTACTTGTCCATGTAGTAAACGATGGTCTACTCTTAGAAATTGAATCATTTTTTCTTCCTCCTTAGTATTAGTTAAAATCAACTACATATTTGGTCGACTCAGCATCTTCATAATGATATTGGATGGCAATCGGCATTTCATTTTCTGCATAAAAGACACTGCTCAATTTAAAAACAGGATCATTTTCGTTTATATGCATATTTTTGATTTGCTCATTCCCAGCTAAAATAAGTTGAAGTTCCTGCTCAAGCTCAAATAATTTATATTTACCTGAATTAACAAGCTCAATAATATTAATAATTTGAAAATCCTTCGCTTGTAAATCAGGGTATAAACTTAACGGTAAAATTAAACGATCTAGTGTGACACCGTGTTCACTTTTTTGGACAAACTTGATAGAATACACAAGTTCATTCTCTTTTATACCAAACTTCTCTGCGTAAAACTTGCCAGCTTTGCGGATGTAAAAGTCTTTAATGTCTTTTTTCAAATTTTCATTGGTATCAGTTTTCATAACACCTGTCATTTCTAGAATATTCTGGGATGTAAGTTTTGGTTGGACGTATAGCCCCACACCGTTTTTACGAACGACCAAACCTTCTTCGACTAATAAATCTACCGCGCGGCGAATAGTTGTCCGACTGCTAGAAAAAATTTCTTGTAAGGCTGTTTCGTTTGGCATAAGCATTCCCGTCTTATACTCATCGCGATTAATACTATCTTTTATTTCTGAAGCAATTACTTCAAAAAGTGGTTTTTTAGCTCCCATTTCACTCATCCTCCAAGTAATCAAATATGTTTTTCGCATTGATTTTGTATTTGATTTGATTACCAATTAGATATTGTTTGCTGTACTCAAACGGTTCATCATTTTGATCAAATGCTTTACTTACCACTTCAAAAAGCGGCGTGTTTAGTGGTACCTTTAATGCTTCTGCTAGCTTTTCATTCGCTGATACAAAGCGCAATTCTTCGCGCCCGTAGGTAGGTTTAATACCAAAGCGCTTTTCTAACACATTGTATAGCGAGGAATTATTTAAATCGATTTTTTCAATACCAGCAAATCTCGCGCTATCAATAAAAGATATTTCATAAGAAAACGGCTTATCATCAACTATTCTCCGCCGAACTAACTTAAACACTAGCTTATCTTCACTTAAGTTTAAAAAGTGATTCACCTCGTCTTTGCCAGCTACTATTTCTTGTGAGATTACTTCTACCTTTTGTTCTCCCGGCAATTGACTACTCATGGAATTCATTTGCAGTATATTGATTGTTTGCTTTTGGTTGATTTCGATTCCTTTTCGGTTTCTTTT
Source organism: Listeria swaminathanii (assembly GCF_014229645.1). Taxonomy (GTDB): domain Bacteria; phylum Bacillota; class Bacilli; order Lactobacillales; family Listeriaceae; genus Listeria; species Listeria swaminathanii. The sequence continues at coordinate 220,629 of NZ_JAATOD010000002.1, forward strand.
TTGGATGACAGCTTCTTTTTCAAGTGTATCAAGTGACCGTCTGAGCGTGGTCCGGCTGACACCTAGTTCGTTTTCAAGCGCACGTTCTGATGGGAAACTTGTTTCTCCGGCTGCTACTTTTTCTTGGATAAGCTGTCTTAGTTGTTCTTCACTTTGCACTGCTGGCGACAAGTCTTTATATTCCATATTTCCACCTCTTTTTTCAAATCATCTATATATTTCACTTTTCTAAAAGATACAGCTTTAAACATTTTTAATACCACTTCATTGTAAACGGTTGCATTTTATTTGTCAATAGTCTTTTTACATAAAAAAAAGCATAAGTTAGATTTTTCCATCCAACTCATGCTCTGTTTGATTATTTAGTTGTAGGTAGTGCTCCAACTACTGGGTGCGGGATGTATAGTTCTTCTAGATAGTTAACTTCCGAAGCGGTTAGTTTAATATTTAGCGCCTCTACCGCGCTTTCTAGGTGACTTTCTTTTTGCGCACCGATGATTGGTGAAGTGATTTCGTCTTTGTTTAATAACCATGCTAAGGCGATTTTATCTCGAGATACTTGGTGTGTTTCCGCAAGTTCAGCTACACGTTCAATAATGCCTTTATCCGAGTTCATCATGCCATCGTATTTAGATTTTTGAATTGGATCGGTTTCGGAACGATTAGTTGTTTCAGAAAAATCGCGCGTTAGCCGACCTGATGCTAGTGGACTATATGGCGTAATCGCAATTTTTTCATCGCGACAAAATGGAATCATTTCTCGTTCTTCTTCCCGGTAAATCATGTTGTAATGATTTTGCATCGAAACAAATTTCGTCCAACCGTTTCTTTCTGCGACGCGTTGTGCTTTTTGGAACTGCCAGGCATACATCGCGCTTGCACCGATATAGCGCGCTTTCCCGGACTTAACGACATCGTGCAATGCTTCCATTGTTTCTTCGATTGGCGTATTTTCATCAAAACGGTGAATGATATATAAATCCACATAATCTGTTTCTAATCGTTTTAAGCTGTGGTCAATTTCGCTCAAAATTGTTTTTCTGGATAAACCGCCACTATTCGGACGATCTGGGCGCATGGTTTGATGTACTTTGGTTGCTAACACAATATCATCGCGGTTGGCGTAGTCTTTTAGCGCACGTCCGACAATTTTTTCACTTTCACCGTATGAATAAATATTAGCGGTATCGAAGAAATTAATGCCTAAATCGAGTGCTTTTTTAATAATTGGGCGGCTATTTGCTTCGTCCAAAACCCATTTATGAATCCATTTGTCTTTATCACCGAAGCCCATTGTTCCTAAACAAATTTTCGAAACATCCATTCCAGTGTTACCAAATTTAACATATTCCATTCAAAACCCTCCTAGTCAATTTCTAGTACTACTACAGCATAAACCTTGAAGTGCACTCCAAGTCAACCTTTTACTATAAAAAAATCCCCCGGAACATTCCGAGAGATTTTTTCACTTTATTAATAAAATTGGTCCGGTAGTAGTGTTTCGCCGAGTTTGATGTTATCACGATAATCAATTGGAATATCAACAACGACCGGTCCTTCTGTTTCAAGCGCTTCTTTTAAAACGTCTGCAAGCTCTGCTGGATTCGTTACGCGAAGTCCTTTCGCTCCAAAGCTTTCTGCGAATTTAACGATATCGACATCACCAAAACGAACAGCTGCTTCTTTACCGTATTTCATTTTTTGTTGGAAAGCGACCATGTCATAGCTACCGTCATTCCATACAAGGTGTACAAGCGGCGCACGCAAGCGGACAGCTGTTTCTAATTCCATGGCGGAGAATAGGAAACCACCATCTCCAGAAATCGAAACGACTTTTTCGCCTGGATGTACAAGTGTTGCAGCAATTCCCCAAGGAAGCGCAACACCAAGCGTTTGCATACCGTTACTGAAAAGTAGACGGCGTGGTTCATAAGAGCGGAAATGACGTGCCATCCAAATGTAATGAGAACCAACATCGACGGTTACTGTGACATTATCATCAATCGCTGAACGAAGCGTTTGAATGACAGACAACGGATGCACACGGTTTGTTTCGTCACTTTCTGGCGGAACATCTCGTTCTTCTAATTGTGCGTGAAGTTCTTTTAATGTTTCTAATTCTTTATCAGCTAGTTCTAAACCGCTGAATTTCGCATTGACACGGTCTAAAGTAAGCGCGATGTTGCCGACTAATTCCGTCACTGGTTGGTAATAATGATCAATATCAGCGCGAATATCATCTAGGTGAACAATCGTTCTATCTCCGGAAGCATTCCAAGCTTTTGGATCGTATTCAATCGGATCATAACCTACTGTAATAACTAAATCAGCTTTATTGAGCAAAATATCGCCTGGTTGATTGCGGAATAAACCAACACGGCCAAAGAAATTATCTTCTAGGTCGCGCGAAATCACACCAGCTGCTTGGAAAGTTTCTACTACTGGAATGCTTGTTTTTTGGAGTAAACGACGAATCGCACCAGTTACTTCTGGGCTTGAAGCACGCATACCTAATAACAATACTGGCAATTTCGCTTTTTTCAAACGGGCAACTAGTTTCGCAACTTGTTCTTTGGAAGCTGGACCATTTTCTGGTTTAGCAAGTGGGCGAATCGCTTTTACTGGGACATTTGGTTCGTTCACGATGTCTTGTGGCAAACTGATAAAAGCAGCACCTTGGTTCGGCTCTGCGGCAGAACGAAAAGCGTTGGTGATTGCTTCTGGAATACTTTCGGCATGAACTACTTCTTCGCTATATTTAGTAATCGGACGGAACAACGCCGCATTGTCCATAGATTGATGGGTTCTTTTTAGACGGTCTTGTCGCGTTACATTTCCGGCAATTGCAACGACTGGATCACCTTCTGCTGTCGCGGTTACAAGACCCGTTGCAAGGTTGGATGCTCCCGGTCCACTAGTTACAAGCACAACGCCTGGTTTCCCTGTTAAACGACCGATAGCAGCAGCCATAAATGCAGCATTTTGTTCGTGTCGGCTGACGATTAATTCTGGTCCGCGTTCTTCCATCACATCAAAAACTTTATCAATTTTTGCTCCGGGAATCCCGAAAACGTGGGTAACTCCTTGATTAATTAAGCTGTCTACAACTAAGTCTGCACCTGATTTTCCTTTTGCAACTACATTTTCTTGTTCTTTTTCAAGCTTTGCCATTTCCATCATCCTTTTGTTATATAAATTATTTATATTTTAATAGTACAGATTATAATAAAATCTCATTCACAAGACTTATTATACTACTCAAAAGAATTATTGCAAGATTACTGACTCAAAAACTGTTATACAACTAAATGAAAACTGTTATATAAATATCGCAAATAAAAAAAACACACAGCATCCCTTCTCCCTAAGAAGTTCGCTGTGTGTTTTTATTAGTTTAACGTGAACAGATTAAAGTTTAGTAACTTTTTCTGCTTGTGGGCCACGTTGGCCTTCAACGATTTCAAATTCAACGCTTTGACCTTCGTCTAAAGTTTTGAATCCGTCACCTTCGATAGCGCTGAAGTGTACGAATACATCATCTCCGCCTTCTACTTCGATGAAACCGAAGCCTTTTTCACTGTTAAACCATTTTACTGTACCTGTTTGCATATTTCACAAACCTCCAAAAATTTTCTTAATATGTTTCTTTTACTAACGAAAAAGATGTTAACAACAAGCTAAGCATTTTTTCAATTACAAAATTCACATATTAGTAAAGATACGCATCTATATCCATATCCTTACTAATACGTAAATATACTTCCTTCAACACTTATATATTAACGCCATCGCACAAATAAATCAAGCGAAAAAGCCGCACGGTTACAAAATAGATTATTCAGTTTACTACCAAAAAAACCCTGCTATAAGCTAATTCTTATAACAGGGTTTTATTCTTATTCAACGATACTTTTATCTTTAATACGCCATTTAACCAGTAAATTATGTAACGGTTTACGGGCTAAGAAATACACGCCTAGAGAGATTAGAACTGACGCTGTACCCAGGAAGAATCCGCCAAGTACATCTGTCGGGAAATGCACACCAAGATAAACACGTGTATACATTACAAACACGATGAAACCATAACCGATAATTCCAATAACGATTTTTTGCCACATTTTTGGCACGGTAAAGATTAAGAACATTGCTGCAAGGCCGTAGAAAACAGCTGTAGCAGTCGCGTGCCCGCTTGGGAAACTATAGCCTGACTCGCTTACTAACCAATTGATACCAGATGGGCGCGTACGGCCAACCAAGCTTTTCAAAACAAGATTTAGGACAACGCCACAAACGAGCATCGTGCCACCAAACCAAAGTCCAACAACAAATTTACGTAAAAAGAATAAAATAAGGACGACTACAACAGTTAAAATAATCGTTGTTTCTGCACTTCCTAGGTTAGTCACTAATTTGACGATGGATGTTTTATCCGGTTGAATTCCGCCGCGGATTTTTTCAATCCAACTTAGGTCAAAACGCGCTACCCAATTACTTTCTGTTGCAATAGCTGAGGCGATGGTAATAAATAAAATAAGACAAAACCCGCCAATAACGAATAAGGGTGTTGCTTTTTTTCGATTTGTATTCATGGTTAACTCCTTTTCATTCGGTTGTTTTTAGAAATTCTTTTACTTCTTTAACGAGCGCTTGATACTTCGCTTGTTCTGCTGTCGCTTCATTCGTAAGCTCGGTAACTATGTCATTATCATAACGAACAGAACCATTGCTAACAAATGTAGCATTGCCGATTAGTTGTAATGAAATCTCGCCAGTTTCGTCTTTTTTCGCGGTTACTTGCACGCGGCCGCCATCATTATAAACGTTTAATGGTGTTTCGAAAGTATCATTATCCAACATTTTTTTAATTAAGCTACATGCCGACATCGCTGTCCCGCAAGCGTTCGTAAACCCAACACCGTGTTCAAAAGTCCGCACATAAATAGCATCATCGCGCAAACGTTTCACAAAGCTCACATTGACGCCGTCTGGGAAATACGGGTTTTCGCTATTTAAGTAACTCGCTAATTTTTCTTGTTTGTCCGAATCTAGTACCGCTTGATCCACAAAGGTAATCAAATGGGGATTTGGAACAGAAACAGCTGAAAAAGCGAGTTCCGCATCAAGTTCAGGCACAACTTGATTAAATAATTTTTCCACGCCCACATCCATTGGCAAACTTTCTGGGTTAAATTTAACCGGAGAAATTTCGACTTGGTAGGTTGGAATATCAAAACCAAGAGAAGTTGCTTTTTTGACATCCAGTGTCGCTTTCATTGTTTCAACTTCCGCTTCAGATAATCCATTTTTTTCAAGTAAGTAGCGGGCTACCGTTCTTAGGCCATTCCCACACATAGAAGCAACCGAGCCATCGGAATTAACAACTTGCATTCGGCCGATTGGTCCTACTTGCTTACTTTTTGTGACATATAAAATGCCGTCTGCTCCGCCAAGCGAATGGTTTCTATCACACAATTTAATTGCAAACTCAGCACGTTTCGCATCAGACCAAGCAGTAATTTGATTTTCTTCTTCATCTACTATGAAAAAGTCATTTTGCGAACCATGTACTTTTGTAAAGTGAATTGTTGCCATGACTCCAAGCAACCTCCTTTAATTGGAATTACGTCTATAATACCACATCTTAAAATAAAAAAGCTTGGGGAACCTCCTTTTTAACTTACTAGGATTTTCCCCAAGCGCGCATTATGCTTCGTAGTGGTTTACAACAATATCAGCACAGCGGCCACATAAAGTTGGATGTTTCGGATCTACGCCAACATCTTTTTTCACAACGCGGCAACGTTCGCAAGTTTCGCCTTCTGCAACAGTAATTTGAACAGCAACTTGATTCGACTTGAATGCAGATTCTGGTGCATTTTCTAAGCCTTCAACTAATTCAAAATCAGATACGATGAATAGTTGCGCGAAATCACCTTCTAATGAATCAAACAATGTTTTCGCTTCGCCGTCCACGTATAACGTTACTTTTGCAAGCATTGATTTACCGATTAGTTTTTCGTTACGAGCGAATTCTAATGCTTTTTGGACGTTATCGCGAATTTGCATGAACGCGTCCCATTTCGCTGTAATTTCTTCGCTATCAGCTAATACTTTCACATCTGGCAAGTCTTGTAAATGAATGCTCTCAACGCCTTCACCAATCAAACTGTTCCAAACTTCTTCTGTAGTATGAGGTAAAATTGGCGCAAGTAATTTTGTCAGCGTAACAACTGCTTCATAGAAAACAGTTTGCATCGCGCGACGATCATGGCTATCTGCTGCTTCAATGTAGACAACATCTTTGGCAAAGTCCATATAAAATTGGCTTAACTCAACTGTACAGAAATTGTTGATTTGGTGATAAATAGTAGAGAATTCGAAAGCTTCGTAGCTATCTTTCACATTTTTCACTAAATCATTTAATTTGATTAGCATGTATTTGTCTACTTCACGTAAGTTTTCATAAGAAACTGCATTTACAGTTGGTTGGAAATCATTGATATTTCCTAGTAAGAAACGCATTGTGTTACGGATTTTACGATATACTTCGGATACTTGTTTCAAGATTTCATCACTAACGCGAACGTCGGCTTGATAATCCACAGAAGCAACCCAAAGGCGAACAATATCCGCACCAAGTTGTTTAATTACTTTGCCTGGAAGAAGTGTGTTTCCAAGCGATTTACTCATTTTGCGACCTTCGCCATCAAGAGCGAAACCATGACTTAATACGTTACGATAAGGCGCTTCACCAGTGATTGCTACAGCAGTTGTTAACGATGAGTTGAACCAACCACGATATTGGTCAGAGCCTTCCATATATAAATCAGCTGGACGAGTTAATTCAGGACGAGCATTCAGAACCGCTTGATGACTTGAACCAGAATCAAACCAAACGTCCATAATATCCGTTTCTTTTGTAAATTCGCCATTCGGGCTACCTGGATGCGTAAAACCAGCAGGTAATAAATCTTTGACATCGCGTTCAAACCAAACGTTCGAACCATGCTCACGGAAAAGTTCAGAGATATGGCTGATTGTTTCGTCTGTGATAATCGCTTCCCCATTTTCCGCATAGAAAATTGGAAGTGGAACGCCCCATGCACGTTGACGAGAGATAACCCAGTCGCCGCGGTCGCGAACCATGTTGAATAGACGTGTTTCGCCCCAAGCTGGAGTCCAGTTAACACCTTTAACAGCTGCGAGTAAATCATCACGGAATGCGTCAATCGAAGCAAACCATTGCGCTGTTGCACGGAAAATAACTGGTTTTTTCGTACGCCAATCATGTGGATAAGAGTGAGTGATGAATTCCATTTTTAGTAATGCGCCCACTTCTTCTAATTTTTCCGTTACCATTTTGTTAGCTGTATCATAAAATACGCCTTCAAATCCTGGTGCTTCTTCTGTAAACACACCGCGATCATCTAAAGGAGCAAGAATTTCTAAATCGTATTTTTTCCCGATTAAAAAGTCATCTTCCCCGTGTCCAGGAGCCGTATGAACCGCACCAGTACCAGCTTCTGCAGTAGCGTGTTCACCGTTCATTACTAAGGAATCACGGTCATAGAATGGGTGTTTTGTTACAACGCGGTCTAGTTCAGAACCACGAACCGTTTTAACAACAGTCGCATCTTCAAAGCCTAATTTTTCACGTAGGTTTGGTAAAAGTGCTTCAGCTACAACATATTTTTCACCAGCGGATTCAATTACTACATAATCCAAATCAGGATTAACAGTAATACCCATGTTGGCAGGGATTGTCCAAGGTGTTGTAGTCCAGATAACGATATTTGTTCCTTCGTCTAGTACGCCTTTTCCGTCCGTTACTTTGAAAGCTACGAAAATCGAAGCAGATGTTTTATCTTGGTATTCGATTTCTGCTTCTGCAAGCGCGGATTCACTTGAAGGAGACCAATAAACTGGTTTTTTCCCTTTGTAGATGTAGCCTTTTTTCGCCATTTCACCGAAGACTTTGATTTGTTCTGCTTCGTATTCTGGTAAAAGCGTGATATATGGGTTTTCCCAGTCGCCATTAATACCAAGACGTTTGAAGCCTGTGCGTTGACCTTCTACTTGCGTCATCGCGTATTCAGCACAAAGTTTACGGAATTCAGCGATAGACATTTCTTTCCGTTTTACGCCTTTTTTCGCGATAGCTGTTTCGATTGGAAGTCCGTGTGTGTCCCAACCCGGAACGTACGGGGAACTGAAGCCAGCCATTGATTTATAACGAACGATAATATCTTTAATTGTTTTGTTTAGCGCGTGCCCCATGTGAAGCTCGCCGTTTGCATAAGGAGGTCCGTCATGCAAAATGTACGTCGGACGCCCAGCATTTTTTTCTTGAATTTTTTCGTATAGCTTTTCTTCTTCCCATTTTGCTTGCCATTCTGGTTCTTTGTTTGGTAAATTTCCACGCATCGGAAAGTCTGTCTTCGGCATTAATAACGTATCTTTATATTCCATGTTTTATTCTCCTTTAAAACTTTATTTTTAAACGCAAAAAAATCTCTCCCAAAAAGGGACGAGATTCGCGGTACCACCCTTGTTGACATGCATTCAAACTGCTTGCCCACTTCATTAGTGCCATAACGCTGGCTCGCGCTAACACTTACTCAAGCGGCTGCTTTTTCGGGTTAGAACTAAAGAGTGATTTCGATTTTCTAGAGGATAGCTGGCCTCGCACCATTTACCAACTCGCTTCGTATCCTTTATCTAAAAAATGTACTTGTCTCTAATAATTGTTTTTAGCGTTCTTCTGATTGAGATTCAACTTCTTTGATAGATGCAAGTTCTGTCGCATCCACATCGTAAGCCATCATTTGTTGCCAATCTTCGCTTTTAATTAAATCCATTTGCGCTTCTACTAACATACGTAAACGCTCACGGAATACTTTGGATTGGCGTTTTAAGTCTTCAATTTCAATCGCGATTTTGCGTGCTTTAGAAAGAGAATCGCTTAAAATACGATCAGCATTTTTTTCTGCTTCACGGACAATAAGTTTTGCTTCTTTTTCAGCGGAAGCTTTTACTTCCTCGGCAGCTGTTTGTGCCACGATTAATGATTTGTTTAATGTTTCTTCAATGTTAGTAAAATGAGCTAAACGTTCTTCACTATTATCTAAAGTGTCCTCAATACGCTTTTTCTCTTTAATAACTTGTTCATAATCTTTAATGATTTGATCGAGGAAGTCATTTACTTCGTCTTCGTCATAACCTCTAAAACCACGGGTAAACTCCTTGTTATGTATATCCAGCGGCGATAATGGCATATCTAGCACCTCCATACGACTTTTTGTTTATAAATACCTAACATACATTCTACCATAGTTACTAGCTTTTTCCTAGAATTTATATTGAAAAATGATTAGATTAAAATTCCAGCTTTATCTAACGCGGCAATCGCCAGTTCTAATTGTTCTTTCGTATCTGCTTCAATCGTGTGCAAATGGGTTCCGTCCGTTAGCCCTGACAGCATCGTTGCGCCAGTTGTCTGTACTTTTTTAACAAATTTTTCAACATCAAAACGACTTTTCAAATGCAGTGACGCGGTAATTTCGCCGTAAATCGGATGATCGACAATCACATCAATAATCGAAACACCGTGATCCACCAAAATATTTAGTTCTTCGGCAGCTTGTTCTTTCGTATGCTTGACCGCAATAACTCGGCGTTCTCCTGTATAACCTGTTTCTTTCGCATAAATATATCCTTGTGGTGTAGCCATAATCGGCTCATTGCCAGCTTTTAGCAAAGAAATATCTTGAACGATTACTTGACGACTAACGTTTGTTTTGCTCGCAAGTTGATTGCCTGATATCGGGGCTTCGGCTTCTTTTAACCATTTTAAAATGAGTTGCCGACGCGTATCACCTAAAATTTTCTTCATTTCCTCACCTTTTTCGTAGTAATTTGTCGATTTCTTCTTTAAAAATAATACTATCGCTTAATTCATTTTCGTTTCCAAAGGACAAGCGAATAAATCGGCTTGCTTCTTCTTCTGTTTTCCCGGTAGCAATTAATGTTTTGGATGGCGCTGGGTCCCGCAAACTACAGGCGCTCGTTGTCGAAATTTGAATATCCGCTTCGTTTAATGCCAGTAATGCTTCTTGCCCTTGCATATTGGGTAAAGTCAATCCTAGAATAAACGGAGATGTATTTCGTCCCCCTTCGACCTTGACTCGCGCTGTCAACGTCTCACAAATCGCCATTTTAAGTTCCGCAATCCGCCTCACTTCTTTTTCTCTAGTTTCCATTATATCATAGGCGGCAGTCGTAAAGGCAGCAATTGCTGGAACATTTACAGTCCCCGCTCGAAAGCCAAATTCATGGTGAACATCCGGCAAAGCAGCTTGCAGGGGAATATCTGGATTTATAAAAAGAAGCCCCGCCCCTTTTGGTCCATAAATTTTATGTGCCGATATACTAAAACTAGTTACGTCCCCTAAATCCAAAGCTAGTTTTCCGAATGATTGAACGATATCTGTATGAAAATAAGCGCCTGCTTGTTTGGCAATATGCGCTAATTCCGCAATGGGTTGGATGGTGCCAATTTCCGAATTCACATGTTGAATGATAATAAGCCCGGTATCCGCAGAAATCATTTTGCTCAGAACTGCTGGACTTACTTGACCAAAAGCATCGACTGGCAAAATTTTCACCCGACATTCCCCTGCTTGCTCTAAAGCACCTAGCTGTTGCCAAATAGAAGCATGCTCTAACGGACTCACTAACACTTCTTTCTTCTCACTTGTATGTAGCAATGTTTGTATCGCGATTTGATTGCTTTCCGTGCCACCACTTGTAAAAATAATTCCCCTCACTGAAACATTCAAAATATCTGCAAAACTGCCACGACACTTTTCTAAAAGAGCGGCTGCTTTCGTCCCAGCATCGTGTAAACTTTCCGAATTAGCGAAGAACTCTCTTGATGCATTTATAAAAACGCTTAGTGCCGCCTCGCTCATTTTCGTTGTTGCTGCATGGTCAAAGTAAATCATTCCTTATCGCTCCCCCGAAATTTTATACTTGAAATTCATTTTGTTTTGTGTGATTATAGATGACAAGACAACTGTATACTCACTAAGAAGTATACAATTAATCAAACCTACTATGCAAGAGGTGGAAATAATGTCAAAAGAACGCGTGATTATAGTTGGGAGCGGTATTTCTGGTTGTATGGCCGCCCTCAGATTAATGCAGGACTATGATGTGACAATAATCACAAAAAGTCAGAAAGAAGAGAGTAACTCCATGCTCGCTCAAGGTGGAGTAGCTGCAGCAGTGTCAAAAAGCGATACTCCGAAAAAACATTTTAGCGATACATTCCAAGCGGGTTGTTTTCATAATAAAGTCCGTGCGGTAAACCAACTCGTTACTTGTGGCCCAATTGTAATCCAAAAATTAATGGAAGAAGGCATGACATTTGACGAGAAGGACGGCGAACTTTTGCTCGGTTTAGAAGGCGCGCACAGGCTGCCACGAATTTTACATATCGGCGGCGATCAAACTGGCAAATTTCTCACTACTTTTTTACAAGAAAAATTGACGAATATTAACTGGCAAGAGCAACAAATGGCCATCGAGCTTATTAAACAGAACGATGTCGCGATTGGCGTTCATTGTTTAGATATGGAAAATCAGTTACATACTTATTACGGTGAGCATATTATTTTAGCAAGTGGCGGGCTGGGGCAACTTTTTCCGGTTACGACTAATGCGGCAACGATTTCTGGTGATGGATTGGCGCTTGCTTACCGGGCTGGCGCGAAATTGACCGATATGGAATTTATTCAATTTCACCCAACTTTACTCTTCCTAAATGGGCGTTGTCATGAGCTTATTTCTGAAGCGGTTCGCGGTGAAGGAGCCACACTTGTTCGCACGGACGGTTCAGCGGTGATGACCAATATTCATCCAATGGCTGATCTTGCACCGCGCGATGTGGTTGCAGCAACACTTTTTGAAGAAATTGAAACTGGAAATGATATATTCCTAGATATTGATGCGGTCGCTCATTTTGAAGAACGTTTTCCGGCAATCACTGCGAGTTTAGACGCCCACCAAGTACCATTTCGCGAAACGAAACGAATTCCAGTTCATCCAGGCGCACATTTTTTAATGGGGGGGATTCGAACGGACCTTCACGGAAAAACCAATGTTCCTGGTTTGTACGCGATTGGTGAAGTGGCAAATGCGGGTGTGCACGGCGCCAATCGTCTCGCTAGTAATTCGCTTCTTGAAACACTTGTTTTTGGCGAGAAAGTTGCTGAATATATCCGCACACAGGAAACCAAGCCCCAAAATAATCCAGCCATCCCACTCACTAGCCAAGCAAAAGCCCCCCACTTACCAGATAAACAGCTGCTGCAAGAGAAAATTTGGGAAACGTTGGGGATTACTCGAAAACCAGAGAAAATCACGGAATTTCTTCGCTGGATAGCTGCATTTGATTACGCCAACCACACCCGCGAAGCCGCTGAAATCAGCCATATGCTTGTTACTGCAAAATTAATCGCCGAAAGTGCCCTCAAACGAACCGAAAGCCTCGGCGCACATCGAATTTTAAAAGGAGTAATGAAATGAACTCAATACTTATGAATCAAGCTATTCACGCATTTTTATTAGAAGATATTGGTCAATATGATTTAAGTGCAGAGACTATTTTTGCTAGTGATACGATTGGGGAAGGCGCTTTTCTGGCTAAGGAAACTGGTATTCTTTGTGGGGTTGCTATCCCGCCAAAAGTATATGAAATCCTCGGCGGCAAGGTGGCGTTTGAAGCCTTAAAAAAAGATGGTGATCCGGTCAAAAAAGGAGATATTATCGCAACCGTGACTGCTCCCGTGCGCACACTACTTTCTGGTGAGCGAGTCATTTTAAATTTAATGCAACGAATGAGCGGAATTGCTAGCCAAACGAATGTAGCCATCAAACAGCTGGATGATCCGGCAATTCGCATTTGCGATACACGAAAAACAGCACCCGGTCTTCGCGCCTTTGATAAGTATGCCGTACAGACCGGTGGCGGCTTTAATCATCGTAATGGTCTATATGATGGCGTTATGCTAAAAGATAACCACATCGCCTTCTCTGGCGGCATTACCGCGGCTGTAGCTACTGTCCGCGAGAAATTAGGACACATGGTGAAAATCGAAGTCGAAACGGAAACACCAGAACAAGTGAAAGAGGCCGTCCAAGCTGGCGCAGATATTATTATGTTTGATAATCGCACACCAGAAGAAATCAAGCAGCTCGTTAAGCTCGTTCCAGCGCATATTACTACTGAAATTTCCGGTAATATTACTTTGGACAATATTAATAGCTATAAAGGTTCTGGAGCAAATTATATTTCTTTAGGCTCGCTAACCCATTCTGTTCGCGCGCTCGACATTAGTTTTAATAGCAAAGGAGGAAGAATGGCATGAACTTACTGGAAACGGTCGAACAAGACACAATGCCGACTCGTTATAAGCACATGACGCAAACAGAAATGATTGCTCGCGTCACGGAAATTAAAGCCCAGCTTGGCGAAGATCTCTTTATCCCCTGCCACCATTATCAAAAAGATGAGGTCGTTCCGTTTGCAGATGCGATTGGCGATTCTTTACAATTAGCGCAAATTGCTGCAAGTAATAAAAAAGCGAAACATATCGTTTTTTGCGGGGTTCATTTTATGGCAGAAACGGCGGATATGCTTACGACAAACGAACAGATAGTTACTTTGCCAGATATGCGCGCCGGTTGTTCGATGGCGGATATGGCAGACATTCACCAATTAACAAATGCCTGGCCTAAATTGCAAACGCTTTTTGGCGATACGATTTTACCTGTGACTTATATTAATTCGACAGCTGCAATTAAATCTTTCGTCGGCGAACACGGCGGTACAACCGTTACATCGAGTAATGCAACCAAAATTGTCTCATGGGCGCTTGAACAAAAAGAACGCATTTTCTTCCTTCCCGACCAGCATCTAGGCCGGAACACTGCATTTGAACTAGGCATCCCCCTCAAACATATGGCGATTTGGAACCCGATTAAAAATGAACTGGAATACGAAGGTGATTTGGACGATTGTAAAATTATTCTTTGGAAAGGCTACTGCTCTGTTCATCAACATTTCACAGTTAAAAATATCGAAAACATTCGTAAAAATCACCCTGCTATGCGAATTATCGTTCATCCAGAGTGTACGCATGAAGTCGTTTCGTTAGCAGATGATTCAGGTTCAACGAAAAAAATTGTCACAGAAATACGTAATGCAGCACCCGGTACAGAATGGGCCATTGGTACGGAAGCCAATCTGGTCGGTCGCATTAGCCAAGAAAATCCGGATAAAAAAATCGTTTCGCTCAACCCATTTATGTGCCCGTGTATGACCATGAACCGGATCGATTTACCACATTTGCTCTGGACACTCGAAGCCATCCAAAACGGCGAACAACGTAACCAAATAAAAGTTGATGCAGAAACAACCAAATTTGCATTAAAAGCATTAGAAAGAATGCTCCAATTAAGCTAACAAAAAAACGAAAGCAGCGACTGCTTTCGTTTTTCATTTTAAATAGCCAATTTCGATGCGAATTTTATCTTTCTTCGTTCTGCCCCCAGTCGAGAGCACCTTCACTCGCCCGTATCCCCGCGCAGATAAAACATCCTCTTCTTCACATTCAAAATCCGGATTTTCCACGGTTTTCCAATTTACTTTAACAAGCCCAGCGACAACCAATTGTTTCGCTTTTTGCCGTGAAATATGATGCGCATTACTTATAATCACATCAAGTCGCATACTAGAAACGGTTAAACCCATTTCTTCCCAAACAACCGGTGCATAAACCGCATTAGCCAAATCAGTTTCTTCTAGCATCACGTTGACTTTACCGATCTTTTCCAACTGTAATGTTAAATAATCCTTCATCGAACTTTCTACTAATAGCTGCCATTCGGTGCCATTATTTAAAATATCGCCAAAAATATCGCGCTTCATACCAAGCGACATTAGCGTTCCAAGGATTTTTTGATGCGTGAGTGTCGTAAATTTCACCGGGTAGCGAATATGGAACAACGCAATCTCAAAATCAGCTTCTGTCGGCGTGTAATAATCAGGATAAATCAGCGCGCGACGACGTTCCGCGTGCGCCACCCCACCAAAAAATTGGACATTAATTTGCTCATAGCCACCAATAACGGTTTCGGTAATAAAACGCTGCCTCGGGTCCAAGAAATCCGTCAACTGCGGCGTATATTCATTTTCCACTTGCATTGTAATCCCTAAAATTTTATCAATAAATGCGTATTCTTCCGCGCGAAAATGCTGATAAATTCCATCCATCATAATTTCTCCCTTTCAATCCGTGCCAAGTTTATTTGCTTTATTATACCATGAAAACACTGCTACTAGGCTAATCTTGCTTCATTATAAAAAAAGCCACCCATATAAAAACGGGTGCGCTTCTTAAAATAACATTGGAATAACATATACTTGAATTAAACCAGTTAGGACTCTCATCGCATATTGGAAAATGAAATAAGCCACAAGGGACGAAATATCAAACATACCAATCGGCGGAATAATCCTTCTAAAGGGTTCTAAAATCGGTTCAAAAATGCGTGCTAGCAATTGGCCAACTTTCGACTCTCTTGCACCCGGGAACCAGCTCATCAAGAAATAAATAAACATGAGTGTTGGCAACCATCTAACAATAAATAAAATGATTTCCACCACTTGATATAAAATACTTTGCAATCTAGTTCACACCTCTATTTCATCACATAAAGTTTTGTTCATCAAGCATTTCGGAAATAGAGCCATCCACTTCCACATTGTCTGGAGTACATAAGAAAATATTATTCCCAACACGTTGAATATCTCCACCTAATGCATAAACTGTACCACTCAAGAAATCGACAATACGCGTCGCTTGATCATGACTAATACGTTGCAAGTTTACAACAACAGATTTATATTCTTTTAAGTAATCCGCAAGTTCTTGTGCTTCTGCATATACACGCGGTTCCGCAAGTACCATCCGACTAGAAAACTGAGCTCCCTGCATACTAACCACCTTCGCATCATCTTCTTCTACAGCATAAAAACGGTTTTTATTAGGTCTTTCTTTCTTCGTTTTCTTTTGCATAGGTTCAGGTTCCCTCGCTACTTCTTCTTCATAATATTCTTCCTCTTCATCTAAGAAAAAGAAAGACTTAAATTTATTCGATAGTCCCATTTGTTACACCTCCATATTATCGTCACTCACCAAAGCTCTTCCTACTCGTATAAATGTTGCACCTTCTGTAATCGCAATTCCGTAGTCGTTTGTCATCCCCATAGATAACTCTGTACATGGAATATTTTTTAACTGAAGCGCATGAATTTCTTGCTGCAATTGCTTTAACTCATGAAATACGTGATGCAGCTCTATGTCGCTATTTGTAATAGGTGCCATTGTCATTAAACCAACAATCTCAATAAACGTAAAATCTGCTTCTTGTAAAAAAGATAATGCCTCTTCGTTTGAAAAACCATGTTTACTTTCCTCGCCAGAAATATTTACTTGCAGAAAACATTTAACTGGTTTAGTAGCGCGCTTTTCGATTTCCTTTGCAAGCGATGATCGATCAAGCGAATGCAAATAATCGATTTGTGGTAACACATCTTTTACTTTGCGCGTTTGCAAAGAACCAATGTAATGCCAACAAATGTCGTCTTTATCTGCAAGTTCTACTGTTTTTTCTAGGAAAACATCGGCACGATTTTCACCAAAGTGGCGAATACCTAAATCATAAAGCTCCGTGATTCCAGCTACATCAATCGTTTTCGTAACAGCTACTAACGTTACATCTTCCGGCTGGCGATTACTTTCTTCACAGGCATGCTCGATTTGTGTCGTTACTTTTTCTAAATTAGCTTGTTTTGTCATTTTTAATCACCTTATATAATTCCCGAAGCCTTTTATTTAAAACACTTCTTGTTATAATCAGATACCCGGTCACTTGGCAAAGCTTTAAAAGTGGCCGGGTGAATTTGTGTTATAAGTATTATCCGCGACGGTTACGGTTACGGATAAATGCTGGTACATCAACGTCTGAACTATTTTGTTGTGGTTCAGCTTGTTGTTCATGAACTGGTGCATTTGCTTGTTGTGGTGCGTTTTGCGCGTAATCATTTTGTTGTTCGTCTTGTACAGCATAATTAGGACGATTTACTTGAATGGATTGGTTTGGACGACGATTTGCTTGCGCTTGTTGTTGCGCTTGCTTCTCTTCATCAAAACCTGTCGCAATAACTGTAACGATTAATTCGTCTTGTAGTTCGTCGTTAATAACAGAACCGAAAATCATGTTTACATCTTCATCAGATGCGCTAGATACGATTTCTGCAGCTTCTTGTACTTCATAAAGGCTAAGGTTAGATCCACCAGTGATATTCATTAGGACACCTTTTGCTCCATCAACAGAAGTTTCAAGAAGTGGAGACGAGATAGCTTTTTTCGCAGCCTCGGCAGCACGGTTTTCACCAGTTGCAATACCAATTCCCATAAGGGCAGAACCGCGATTAGTCATAATTGTTTTTACATCGGCAAAGTCTAAGTTAATTAAACCAGGAACGGCAATCAAGTCAGAAATCCCTTGGACACCTTGACGTAAAACATTATCTGCTTCACGGAAAGCTTCAAGCATTGGTGTGTTTTTATCCACAATTTGAAGTAAACGGTCGTTAGGAATCACGATTAATGTGTCTACCGCTTCTTTCATTGCTTCTGATCCAACTAGAGCTTGTTTTGTACGTTTTGGTCCTTCAAAACCGAATGGTCGTGTAACCACACCAACTGTTAATGCACCCATTTCTTTTGCGATTTGAGCAATAACAGGTGCAGCTCCAGTTCCAGTTCCGCCACCCATTCCAGCAGTTACGAATACCATATCAGAACCTTTTAAAGCTTCTTCAATTTGTTCGCGGCTTTCTTCTGCTGCTTTTTTACCAATTTCAGGTACAGCTCCCGCGCCTAAACCACGCGTTAATTTTGTACCGATTTGTAGTTTTGTTTCTGCTTTTGCTAAGTTAAGTGCTTGAGCGTCTGTATTAACGGAGATAAATTCTACTCCTTGAACACCATGCTCAATCATACGGTTTACAGCGTTATTACCGCCGCCGCCAACACCGATTACTTTAATTGTTGCCAAACTTTCTGAACTAGTGTCAAATTCTAACATATTATTGCCTCCTATTTGCCGATTTATACGATTCGATTTTCGTGCTGACTTACCAGCTATTCGCTTTTATTCAAAAAATGCGCCGAAAAAATTCTTCATTTTCGTTGATACTTTTTCGTCATCTGATTTTTTTTGTTTTGGTTTTGGCTGTTTTTGTTTTGGTGCTTCGTCGTCATAACGCGCTTCACTTGCTGAACTGCTTACGTCGCGTCCTTCTAATTCAGCCATTTGGTAAGCATATTTAATTAAGCCTACTGCGGTTGTAAAGGATGGTTCACGAACACCAATATAATCAGGAATTGCTAGTCTAACGTGTGCTGCTAATGTTTTTCCAGCCAAATCAATTGCGCCCGGAATAGCCATCGAGCCACCAGTTAGTACATAGCCTCCTGGAAGATGTGTTTTACCAGCGCGTGTAAGTTCTTCCACTACCAATTGGAAAATTTCTTCCATACGTGCTTCGATAATGTCTGCAACTTCTACTTGTGTAAAATGTTGTTTTTGATCACTACCGATAACATCAATAGCAAAAACTTCATCTGGAGACGCATCATCATAAAAGGCATAACCGTGCTCTAATTTGACACGATCTGCATTGGCAGTTGATGTGTTAAGTCCAAGTGATAAGTCTTTCGTAATGTTATCGCCGCCAACTGGAATAACACCAGTATACGTTAGTCGTCCTTGTTCGAACACACTAACTGTTGTAGTTCCAGCGCCAACATTCACAAGTGCTGTTCCAAATTCTTTATCATCTTCTGACAAAGAGATAGATGCTTCAGCAAGTGGTTGTAAAGCAATATCAGAAATCTCAAGTCCTGCACGTTCCACACAACGTAATGTATTATGTAAAATTGTTTTTGAACCAGTAATTAATGTGCCTTCCATTTCTAAACGCACGCCAATCATTCCGCGTGGATCTGTAATCCCAGTTAATCCATCCACTACAAATTGATCTGGGATGGTATTAATAATTTCTCTTTCAGGAGATAGAGGAACAACTTGAGCTGCATCCATTACATTCCAGACATCTTCATCTGTAATTTCACGATTTTCGCTACCTACTGCAACAATTCCTCGGCAAGCCTCTAAGTGTACCTGATTGGATACTACTCCAACGATTACTTGAGAAATTTCAACGCCGACCATTCTTTCTGCTTGTTCAATTGCCTTTTTGATGGATTCTACAGTCTTGTCTATGTCGATAATGATTCCTTTTTTAATTCCGGAAGATTCGACATTCCCAACACCGATAATATTGAGTCTATCGTCAGCCATTTCTGCGATGATTACTTTCACAGAAGCTGTTCCAATGTCTAAACTTACATAAATTTCGCTATCACCCATTTATCGGCACCTCCTTTTATTCTAGTCATTTAACATGTATTTATTTCATTTTTTATACCGAGCAAAAGCCGGTTTTTTAACTTGCTTGAAAATGCTATGAAACTTCTTTATTTTTATGGCGTTAGTGTAGAATGATTGCCCATTCTGCCTAACATACAAAATCACTTATTTACAGTCTACACTAAGAAAGAAGGTAATAAAAGCACAAAGAACAATTTTTGGCAAATTCTTAGGATATTTTTTTCATTTTATTCAAAAAGCGAACAAGTGTTGGTATCCCTTGGTTAACGGTTACCATTTTGTTACCTTTTTGAAACATCTGTTACCTGTAAATTTGCCAAAAGTTGGGAAGCGAAAAGCACGTTTATTCGTTTGCTTTTTTCTTCTCTTCGGCTTTTTCTTCAGCTGCTTTTTTCTCCGCGTTTTGTTGATAATAACTTTGGAAATAAGAACCAACTTCGATATCAATAACACCTTTTTGACCGTTTGCTAATTGAGCGACGATGGCTGGATAATGTTGCATTTTCTCTGCAAACGAACTTATGTCTGCGGAAACTTGATTGCCATCATTCATATAGAGTACGATATGACTTTTATCGCTGTCGGTCGGGCTGTAAATCACTTCAGAAATCGAGCTAACGACCTCTTTTGGTAGTTTATTAATTTGCGCTACCATTTTTTCGAGCGTTTTGCCGTTTTCAAAGTTTTGGAAAAGCAAATCATTACCGATTGGAAATTGTCGTGGTTGATCCGTTAGCATAATGCCACTTTCAAGCACATCGTAGTATTTTCCATCCTTTTGTTGGTAGCCAATTGTTTTAAATTCAGTAATGTTGATTTTGACGTCATTTAAGCCATCTTTAGAAACGGTCGCATCTTTAATGAGTGTATTTTTTTTGAGTTGATTTTCAGTTTTTCCATTTCGAATTCCAACTACAAACTCGCCTACTTTAAGTCCGCTTTCTTTTCGTACTTCATTTTCGGTAAGTTGTTTATTACCGCTCACGGAAATTTTATCAAGCTTACTTAGTGGTGAAAGGAAATAGAGCGTAATGGCTATCAAAATCGCAAAAATTCCGATTAAAATGGCTAGATGTCGTACTAATTTCTTTTTGCGGTATTTTTTTAGCTCGGGTATACGATTTTCAATGGAAATTACTCGTTTGTTCTCCGCCATTTTATTCGCTCCTTTCTGCGATTTATTTCATAATGCTAAGAACTGCTTCCACTAGTTTCGCTACTGCATCAGGTCGTCCCATTTGTTTGGCGCTTAATTTCATACTATTTAATTTGGCTTCATCGTTTAAAATGGAATCAACGGTCGCCATTAAATCCGTATTTTGTAGTTCAGCTTCTGTGATCACGATTGCTGCATTATTTTTTTCTAATGCGCGCGCGTTATATTCTTGGTGATTCGCTGTTACGTAAGGGCTCGGTATCAAAATACTTGGCACCCCAAGCGCGGTAAGTTCTGCAAGCGTGGTCGCCCCAGCTCTTGAAACAACCAATGTCACTGCATTTAAAATTTTCGGCATATCATAAATAAATGGTTGAACACTTATATGATTCCCTAAATGTAGCTCGGCTAAAGCATCTTTTATTTTTTCATAATGTACTTCGCCGGTAACATACAGCAGTTGAAAATCACGATTGTTCCATTCTGGTAAAATTGCCTCGACTGCTTCGTTCACACCACGAGCGCCTCGGCTACCTCCAAAGACAAGCACAGTTGGCTTTCCAGAAATAAGTCCGTATGATTCAAGCGCTCCTTCTGAGTCAACACCTACAACTTCCGAAGCACGTGGATTCCCAGTAAAAACAATTTTTTCTGATGCAAAAGAATCGCTTACTTCTTCAAAACAAATCGCTACTTTATAAGCATAACGACTTAAAAATTTATTCGTTAAGCCAGCAACACTATTTTGTTCGTGAATTAACGTTGGGATTTTCAGTTTTGCGGCTGCGTAAACGACTGGACCACAAACATATCCGCCTGTACCGATAACTACATCAGGTTTAAAATCACGTAAAATTTGTTTGCTTTTTTTGACACCGCTCAGAAAACGCATGACTGTTTTAATATTTTCAACAGATAATGAACGTTTAAAACCAGTGATTTCAATTGCTTCGAAAGGAATGCCTTCTCGTTTTACGATACCAGCTTCTAGTCCTTTTTCGGTGCCAATATATAAGAATTCCGCTTCTGGATGCATTTTTTTTAGTTCTCTGATGAAAGCAAGCGCTGGATAAACGTGTCCTCCAGTACCTCCACCACTTATTGCTACTTTCATTTTTCCACCTCTTCTATTAGTTCGCTGATTGCTTCCATGTAAGCATTCCCGCGAACTTCAAATGTCCGGTACTGATCCCAGCTCGCACATGCTGGTGAAAGTAAGATAATATCTCCTGGTGCAGATTCGCGATACGCAACCGGAACAGCTGCTTCCACATTATCCACGTAATGCACGTCAATGCCGGCAATTTTCCCAACACGGCCAATTTTATCCGCTGTTTCACCAAATACAATTAACGTTTTAACATTTTTGAAAAATGGTAGTAATTCATCAAACGAATTGCCGCGATCTAATCCGCCAGCTAATAAAACAACCGGATTTTTAAAGCCTTTTAATGCGCTTTGTGTTGCAAGGATATTAGTTGCTTTGGAGTCATTATAGAATTTGCGACCTTGCCATTCGACCACAAATTGCGTCCGGTGTTCTACGCCTTTGAACGTTTCTAACACACGCATAATTTCTTCGTTTGAAACAGATAGCGTTTTAGCAACCGCAACAGAAGCAAGAACATTTTCTAAATTATGCTCTCCGGGAAGCAAGATATTATCACGTGCGCCGATAATTTCATCGTTGAACATAATATTCCCATTTTGCACATAGCTTCCTTGACCAAGACGTTGTGTCGTTGAAAATGGAATAACTTGCGCTTTTGTTTGTTTGGTTAGGTTTTTCAGCTCTTCTTGATCCCAGTTAATTACTAAGAAATCATCGGCTGTTTGATTTTTTTGGATGTGCCATTTTGCTTGAACGTATTCGCTACGGTCTGTATGGTAGTCTAAATGTGCCTCATAAATATTCGTAATAACGGAAATATGTGGTTTAAACGTTTCTACGCCCATTAATTGGAACGAAGATAGTTCCATCGAAATATATTGATCACTTGTTGCATTTTCAGCAACAGCGGATGCTGGAAAACCAATGTTCCCTGCTAGTAAAGAACTATTTTCTTTATGTGCATTTAACATATGGTGAATAATCGTTGTTGTCGTTGTTTTACCATTTGTTCCTGTGATTCCAACAATCGGTGCCTCAGAAATTTGGTAAGCTAATTCCACTTCTGTGATGACTGGAATTTTCAGTTTTAATGCTTTTTCAATCATTGGGTTGTTGTATGGAATTCCGGGGTTTTTTACTACAAGCTCAAACCCTTCGTCCAAAAGTTCAATCGGGTGCGAACCGCAAATGACTTTAATTCCTTGTTCAAGCAAGCCTTGTGCTTCCGGATTCTCGCTAAAAGGTTTTTGATCGTTAACTGTAACAAACGCTCCTAGTTTATGCATAATTGTCGCTGCGCTAACACCACTTCTTGCAAGACCCAAAACAAGTACTTTTTTGTGATGGTACATTTCAATTTTTTTCATTTCCTTTGGTTCCCCCATTTATATCAAAATTGGCGGTCGCATTTATGAGATTCACAAAAACGACTGAAAGCGCCAACCAGATTCTGTAAAAAAACAGCTAACTAGAGACGCTTTTGCCGCAAAAAAATTACGGCGCATTATTTAAAAGATGACTACACAGACAGAAATAATTGCTCCGATTAATCCGATTCCCCAGAACGTTAAAACAACACGCCATTCGGACCAGCCGCCAAGTTCAAAGTGATGATGAATTGGTGTCATACGGAAGATTCGTTTCCCTCCAGTTGCCTTAAAGTAAAACACTTGCAAAATAACAGATGCTGTTTCAATAACGAAAATAATTCCGATTAAAAGTAACAGCCATTCTTGATGTACTAAAATAGAAATTGCTGCGATACTTCCGCCTAGTGCAAGCGAACCGGTATCACCCATGAAGATTTTCGCTGGATTTTTATTAAATAGTAGAAATCCAAGCATACCGCCTACAATCGCAAAACAGAAAATCGCGACATCCATTTGTTCTTGGTAGAAAGCAATGATACCAAAAGCAGAAAAAGCAATGACAGAAAGACCAGAAACAAGTCCGTCTAAACCATCCGTCAAATTAACTGCATTGGAGAAACCAACCAACCAGAACAAGATAAAGATAACAAAGAACCAGCCAAGATCCACTTCTATATTCGTGAATGGAATATTAAGTGTTTCCGCAAAGCCGTTAAAATGATACACAAGATAGAATAAAATCGAAATCGCTACTTGACCTAAAAACTTCTGCTTCGAAGTAAGACCTAGATTACGTTTTTGAACTACTTTGATGTAGTCGTCCAGAAAACCTAATGCGCCAAATAATGCCAGCGCAATGAATAGCAGCCAAGTAGCCGCACTAACTTCACCACTGATGAATGAAAAGGCTAAAAAGCTGATGAGCATAGCGATAATGAATACAACAGCACCCATTGTCGGTGTTCCTGATTTCTTTTCATGCATTTTCGGACCTTCATCTCTAATACTTTGGCCGAATTTTAATTTCACCAAGAATGGTATAAATAGTGGGACACCTATCACCGTAATGATAAAAGCCACTGCAAATGTTGATACTAACATGTATAAAGACACAATAAATTCTCCCCAATCTGTTTATCAAAGCACTTCACTTCATATTTTATGCGAGTCCGAGTTTTTTTTCAATAGCTATTCGAGCTTCGACGCGATCATCGAAATCAATAACCTCGTCACCAATCAATTGATAATCTTCGTGACCTTTTCCAGCAATCAGAATAACATCCCCTATTTCGGCCTCGTTTACTGCAAAACGAATGGCGTCTCGGCGGTTCTCATAGACAACATAAGAATCGCTTTCTGGAACACCTTGAATCATATCTTCAATAATCGCATGCGGGTTTTCACTGCGCGGATTATCGGATGTAAAAATCGGATTTGTTGCGTAATCGACAGCAATTTTCGCCATTTGTGGACGTTTTCCTTTATCACGGTCACCGCCGCAACCAACCACGACAAAAACGCGTTTTTCCGCAAATTCATCAATTGTTTGTAAAACATTTAGCAAGCCGTCTGGTGTGTGGGCATAATCGACGATAACAGGGAAATCTTGCCCTGCATGTACGAGTTCGAAACGGCCTTTGACACCTGGTATAGTTTCCACGGTCGCAATCGCTTTTTCGATTGGAATATGTAATGCGAAACTAGTTGCAATTGCAGCTAACACATTATAAACACTGAAGTTACCAATCATTTTTATTTTCAATCCAAAATTACCAACTGGGGTTTCTAAATCAAACGAGGAACCATAGCTTGTAATTTTAATATTGCTTGCTTTAAAATCAGCTTGTTCTTTTATTCCGAAAGTGATGACGTGTGCGGCTGTCGCGGTTTGCATTCGTACACTTTCCGCGTCATCAGCATTAAGTACAGCAATTTTCGGATTACTTGTATGGTAGCTATTACCTAGTTGCGCAAACAGCAAACTTTTAGCATTTGCATATTCTTCCATTGTATGGTGATAATCTAGATGATCTTGAGATAAGTTCATAAAGACAGCGACATCGTAGTCGGAGCCGTAGACGCGACCTTGAACGAGTGCATGTGAGGAAACTTCCATCACAGCAGTGCTCACTCCGCTAAGTAGCATATCTCGAAATGTTTCTTGCAAAGTCAGGCTGTCCGGTGTGGTGTTTTTCGTTTCTAAAATTTGGTCGCCAATTTTGCGATACATTGTACCGATAAGACCTGTTTGCTCACCATTTTCACGAACGATTTGTTCTACTAAATGGCTTACGGTTGTTTTT
Source organism: Listeria swaminathanii (assembly GCF_014229645.1). GTDB lineage: Bacteria > Bacillota > Bacilli > Lactobacillales > Listeriaceae > Listeria > Listeria swaminathanii. Next base: position 246,159 of record NZ_JAATOD010000002.1, read on the forward strand.
CCGTTGGTTCCAGTAATTCCAACTAATTTTAATGCTTGGGTTGGTGAACCATAAAAATAATCAGCTAACATTGCCATGGCGCGTTTGGAATCTCTAACATATAACACAGGAATCGCAACGTCTACTGGTTTTTCTGCGATAATCGCTACCGCACCTAGTTCCACAGCGCGTGCCGCGAACTGATGTCCATCCACCAATTCCCCGTCTATACAAATAAACAATGTCCCAGGTTGTACTTTTCTACTATCTTGGGCGATTTGGCTAATTTCAATTGTTTCACTCGCCTCGCCAGTATACACCGGGATAGCTTGCATTAGTTCATTTAACTTCATTCTTGCCATCTCCTCAAACTTATTCTTTCTGTTAGTTTTGCTAAAACCAAAAAGAATCCTTTTCTATCTTAGCAAAAACAACAGCGTATAGCTACCACGACAAAAGACACAGATTGCATTTAAAGTTAGAAGTATGCCACTTTGTAAAGCTGACATACTTCTATCTTCCTATTATTAATTGAGCAAATCGCCGATACCGGCATTTTCTTGGATGTCAGTCGCTTTTTTATTTTGTTCAGCTGTATCTTGATCGTGATTTTGGTTAAAATCACCAATTTCTGCTGGCGGTGCGAGGGTTAGTTTCATTTTCGTTTCACTATTAATGACGCTACCCGCGGAAACGCTTTGTTCCTTCACATAACCACTTCCGCTAAACTCAAATGGAATTCCGGTTATTTCAGAAACTTTCAGCGCATCATCTTTAGACCAAGTCACCATATCTGGCGCAGTCATTTCGCCATCGGTCATTAAAATAACTTTTTGGCCTTGCATAATTGCGCTATTTGCTAGTGGAAGTTGTTGGACAATTTTTTTGCCGTTACCGACAACGATTGGTTCCAAGCCTTTATCTTGCACAGCTTTTTTAGCTTCTTCTACTGTTTTCTCTGCTAAAACTGGCACTTTTTCAGAAGCTAATTTTTCTACGTCGCCTGGTTTAATGTTCATATATTGTAGGCTGTTTTTCATTACAGGGTTAAATACTTCCGACACTGCTTCGCCACCTGTTTGACTACCAGACAATTCCGGTTGTTGCATCGTTACATAAATAACTAATTCCGGGTCATCCGCTGGGGCCATACCTAGGAAGGAGAAGATATAATTATCTGCGCCAGTCATGTATTTACCTGTTTTCGGATCTGGAATTTGCGATGTCCCGGTTTTACCCGCTACATCATATCCAGGAATGGCATATAATTTACCAGTACCATTTTGGCCACTAATAACATTTTTTAATTCGTTACGGGTTTTCTTGGCTGTTTCTGCACTGATGGGTTTACCAGCAATTTTTGTTTTAGTGTCTGTTTCTTCACCTGTATTCGGATCTTTGACACTTGAAACGACATAAGGTTCTTTCATTGTGCCGTCACTCGCGATTGCGGATGCTGCTTGAATCATTTGCATCATAGAAACGGTTGTCCCTTGCCCGAAAACAGTTGTTACTTTTTCGATTGGATAGTTATAAAGAATTTTACCGTTTGTTTCATTAGGTAAGGCAATTCCTGTTTTCTTTCCAAAGCCGAATTCATCTAAATAGGTTTTAAAAGTATCTGTTCCCATTTTGTTTAGAAGTTTGGCAAACGCTACGTTACTAGAGCGTTCTACCCCTTCACGGTACGTAATCGAGCCCCAACCATTTCCGTTATTATGGTCATGGATGGCAATATCGCCTACTTTATAAGAACCTGATTGATAATAATCATTGGGATTGTAAGTATTCGTATCAATCGCCGAAGCAAGGGAGATAATTTTCATTACCGATCCTGGCTCATAAGCGTACTCGACAGGTAAATCTTGCCAAATGCTAGAACTATTTCCAGTAATAGTAGACCGATCTGCTGGATTGAAAGAAGGACGTTGACTGATAGCTAAAATTTCACCGGTTTTTGGATTGGCTACAACTGCCATCATATTTTTCGGTTTATATTTTGCGTCTACAGTTGTCATCGTGTCTTCTAAAAAGGTTTGAATTTTTTTATCGAGCGTAAGGGTGATGTCTTTTCCGTCTTTTGCTTCTGTTACTTTATTTTTAGAATTAGGTAAAATATAACCCATTCTGTCTGTGCTATAGTCAACTTTACCGTTTTTGCCTGTTAAAATATCATTATAACGGGATTCAATTCCCATTTTACCTTCTAAAACAGTTGTGTTCTTTTCTTCTTCTTGTTGTGCAAAACCGATTAATTGTGTCGCAAATGTTCCATTAGGATAGAATCGTTCTGATTGGCGAGTAAATTCAATGCCCGGTAGTTTTTCTTTATCAATCGCTGCTTTTGTTTCTGTAGAGATTTTTTTACCAGCCGAACCGAACTCGACTTGATATTTTCCTTTTTCTTGGAGTTTGTCTAAAATGTCAGATTCGTCCATCGGAATATATTTGGCAAGCACTCGCGCTGTTTTTTCTTCGTCAACTACACGCATTGGATTTTTCGTTGTTTTGGAAAGTTTATCGCTAACAACCGCTGCAATCGTGTAAGAAGCCGTATCCTCTGCTAACACTTCTCCTTTTCGATCTAAAATGGAGCCGCGTTTTGCTTCGAGAACACTGCTTTTTAAATGTTGTTTAGATGCTTTTGCTGCAAGTGGAACTCCATTTGCTTCTCCCGTAATTTGCAAATAAAGAAAACGGCCAGAAACCAAGAGAAAGAGAATCGTGAAAAAGATAAAAAGTACAAGAGCTCCCCTTCTCATGTTACCTATACGCCGTTTCATTGACCATCTACCACTTTCACATTATCGCCATCAAGTTTTAGCCCTTTTTCTTTAGCGATTTTTAAAATACGTTCATATCTCCCTAAATCTTTTACTTCTACTTTTAAGTCTTCATTTGATTTTTGCTGGTCGAGAATTTTGGTTTCTTTTGTTTGAATTTCTTGGTTTACTGTGTAAATTTGAGCTTGTACACTAATTATACGAAAAGCAACAACTAAAACAATCGCAAGCGCAATCGTGATGATTAGTTTTTCTCCCAGTGTCATTTGGCCACGTTTTAGGATTTGTTTTTTTGGCTGTTCCGCTTCTCTATGTACTCTATTTGGCTCGAGATTCGATTTATAGGCGACATTGCTCACATTTTTTCAACTCCTGCTATTTGATAATTTTTTCGATAACGCGTAATTTTGCTGAACGCGCTCGGTTATTTTGCTCCAGTTCCTCTTCACTTGGTACGATTGGTTTTCTTGTAGCAAGTTTGAAATCTGGTTTATATTCATCTGGAATGACTGGAAGGCCTGGTGGTAAATCGGGTCCTTTTGTCGCTTCTTGGAATAATTGCTTTGTTATACGGTCTTCTAGTGAATGGAACGTAATTACGCTAATTCTGCCGCCTGGTTTTATTAAAGTTAAAGCTTTTTCAAGTGAATCTTCCACCGCACCTAATTCATCATTAACTGCAATTCGGATTGCTTGAAAAGTTCGTTTCCCTGGATGTCCGCCTTTTCTTCTTGCTGGCGCCGGGATGGCTGTTTTGATGATATCTACTAGTTCGCCGGTTGTTTCGATTGGTTTTACTTCACGGCGACGTTCAATTTCGCGAGCAATTTGTTTCGAGAATTTTTCTTCACCATACTGAAAAAATATACGGATTAAATCTTGGTAAGACCATTCGTTGACAATGATTTTCGCTGTCAGTTCTTGTTCTTGATCCATTCGCATATCAAGTGCAGCATCTTGGTGATAACTAAATCCACGTTCTCGTTCGTCTAATTGAGGGGAAGAAACACCTAAATCATATAAAATCCCATCAACCGCTTCAATTCCGCGTTCGTTCAATGCTTCTTTCATATCGCGAAAATTGGCTTTAATAAAAGTCACTTTATCGCTATAATCTGCTAGTTTAATTTCTGCATTATCAATTGCTGTTTGATCTTGGTCAAAAGCAAATAAATGCCCTTTTTCATTAAGCTTATTTAGTAAATACTCTGAGTGACCTGCGCCGCCAAGTGTTGCATCGACATAGATTCCGTCTGGTTTTACTTCAAGCATATCGACTGTTTCATGTAGTAATACGGTTTCGTGCTTAAACATGCAATTTCCCTCCTTAAATATCGAAGCCAATCATATTTTCGGCTAAATCAGCAAAAGATTCTTCTGCCTCGTTAAAGACATCGTCCCACTCTGATTTACTCCAAATTTCAATACGACTTGAAACCCCAATAATAACTGTTTCTTTTTCCAAATCCGCATACTGTAGTAAGTTGGATGGAATATTAATCCGACCTTGTTTGTCTAGTTCACATTCAGACGCACCGGAAAAGAAGAAACGTGTAAAGGAACGAGCATCTTTCTTAGTAAGTGGTAAGGTTTGGAGCTTTTCTTCAAGCTTTTTCCATTCCTCTTGTGGATAAGCAAATAAACACTTATCAAGTCCTCGGGTTATAACAAAATTATCCCCCAAAAGCTCACGGAATTTAGCTGGCACAATTAATCTGCCCTTTATATCGATGTTATGTTGATATTCTCCCATGAACATTAGACTTCACCCACTTTCATACATACCACTTTACCACATCTCCCCACTTCGCACCACCCAAAACCTAAAAAAGTGCAAAAAAAAATCATTCCAGTTAAAGCACAGAATGATAAAACCCTTATTTAAAGCCATTTACAGCTATTTTCATTTGTGAAAAACAATGTGGGGCTCGGTGGAGGGATTCCCCACTTTCACCCCAAAATCATTTTGCCAATACTTTTTCCCAGCCTGATTTTAATGCCGCCGCTGAGAAAACGATACTTAAAATTCCAAGTAAAACGGTAAAAGCACCCATACCATATTTGCCAATAAATGGCGCGAATACTAAACTTACTGAACCAACCATCTTCCCAATTTGGAAAATGATGCCATTAAGCGCCATATAGGCTCCGCGTCTATCATCATCCACAATCGCAGCTAAGATTGTTTGGCGCGTTGGCACGTAAAGCAATTCGCCAACCGAAAGTATCACTGTCGCAAGGAGCAACACCGTCAAACTATTCGCGAAGGCACAAACAGCAAAACCAGCCGCAAATAAAGTGAACCCTACATACATAATCGGTTGCTGCGCCCGTTTAGTTACGAACCTTGCAATCGGCACAGTGAAAAGCACGATAAAAAGGGTATTCACAGCTGTTAGCACACTCACAATTTGCACACCATTTAAAGAAACATTTCCAAGTGGACCTAAATGCACAAGTAAGGCCTGAACATCCTCCGCTAAACGAACCGAAATGTAATTGCTCCGCTGAAACTCAATCGACATAATTGCAATTCCACCGATTGTATATAGAAGAAAACGATAATCATGCAACACTTGCCCATAGTTTTTCAGCATCGCCATGACGCCATATGTCCCTTTTTCAGGGATCACTTTTTGTTGCAACGTCTCTGAAATGAAGGTGATTGTCAACCACGCCGTGACAAAAGACATGATAAAGAGTGCGACGAGCAACGGGAACAGGTAATCAACAAAAAACCAACCACCAACAATAATCCCAATCATTATCGATAAATTATTCGCCCAGTAACTAACCGAATACATAAACGAACGATTCTCTGGTGTGCTTACATCAATCAACATCGCCTCTCCCGCCGGATTAATTAAGCCTTGCGCCACGCCAATAATAAGTAGCATTACAAAAGTTGCCCACGGGGAATGAAAGAACGGTGAATTACACAACACCATCCCAAGAAACGCAAACACTTTCAGCAATTCTCCAGCAACCATTAATTTCTTACGACCGATAATATCCGCCAAATGCCCACCGTACATACCTGCAAGAAATTGCGCCAAAACATTAATCATCAAAAGAATTCCCGCCACACTACTATTAATTTCCATTGAAAAATAAATTGCCATAAAAGGAAAAATCATCGAACCAATCACTTTACTCAAAAACTGAATTAATATCCGCGCACGAATATTCGGATGTAACTCTCTAAACATGACATCTCCTCCATTTGCAATTTTTCTGACTTCTCTGTTAGTATAAAAGGGATACAGAAATATAAAAAGGGTATTCATTAGCATAAATTGTCCCCTTTTAGAATGGAGCTGTATGATGGATAAAGATTATTTCACGATGCGGGCCTATCTATATAGCATCGCCGCTGATTTAGACGTCCCTTTCAAATTAAGTGATCTCGCAGACATTTGGTTTTGTACGACGAAAAATGCCAAACGCAAATTGCAACAATATCAAACAAAAGAAATGCTCACCTATCTTCCCGGGCTTGGTCGTGGAAATGTTTCGCGAATTATTTTTCCTAAGCCACTAGAAGACGAAGTGCTGGAAGTTTTGGAACAAAGTCTAGCAGAAGATGCATTTAGCGATATTTTATTTTTACTACAACTAGCCATTCCGAAAAGTTGGTTTACAGGTATCTCCACCGAAATTCAACAAATGTTCGGCTTACAAGTAACAGAAAATCAACAAGAAATTCTCCGCTCAATCGTTCGCCGCAAACTCACCACCTTAGATCCGCTTAAAACCTCTGTGTCTATGGAAGCTTTTCTCATTACTCAAATTAGTGATTCACTCGTCAAATATGATGAAACCAAAAAACAGATTATGCCTCATATTGCCCACCATTGGACCGTTTCAGATGACTTTACAGAATGGACATTTTATTTACGAAAAGGTATTTTATTTCACCATGGACGGATGCTTGATAGCGAAGATGTGAAGTTCAGTTTGCTTCGTTCTATGCAAACAAAATCCGTTTCCGCTTGGCAATTACAAGATATTAAAACCATCCAATGCCTAAATAAATTCACCCTGTCTATTCGGTTAAAAAAAGCCGACCCGTTTTTCATTCGCTATTTATCAACTGCAAATATGGCTATCTTACCGCGCGACGTTATTTTTGATGAATATAAATGGATTTCCACTGGGCCGTTTCGCGTAGTGGAGCGTAATGATGAACGTTTTGTTTTAGAAGCATTTGATGGTTATTTTTTAGAGCGACCTATTCTTGACCGCGTAGAATTTTGGACAGCTCAAACTGGAACAACTTTAAAAACCATCCCGATGCAGTTTACTTCTGTTGATTACGAGGAAAACACGGCCTATGTCGAACGTCGCAAACCTGGTGTAGGCGTTAATTTCCTTTGTTTTAATACTCATCGAAACGGCGTCCCGCAACATCCGGCATTTCGCGAAGCAATCTATCACCTCATAGATTGTCAAAAAGCCAGCGAGCAAGGTTTCGAAAATTATGGCACAGTGGCTTCCAACTACTATCCCGAAAAATCCATTCCTCCTAAAAAGCACCCTGAAAAAATCGCTACTTTATTAAAAGAAGCAAATTACCAAGGGGAAAAAGTGAGTTTTGGAACAACCCATCATCCCTCTGCCATAAACGAAGCCAAGTGGATTCGTGACCAAGCGCTGCAATTCGGAATTCACCTAGAACAACGAATCATCACCCATCACGAAGCTTCTTATTCTAAAGTTCCCGAAGAAGAAACTGATTTTATGATGATGGGCGAAATTCCAGCTTCCGATGATGAAATTGCTTATTTAGATTTCCTAAACAATCCGTATCTTTTACCACAACAACTTTTCAACCAAAGCATTATTACTGAACTCACGAAAAAACTAGATGCATTTAAAGCAGAAAAAGACGCCTCCAAAAGAGACGCCTTACAAACTGAAATTGATCGCTGGCTGACAGACAATCATTATTTAATTTATTTGCACCACCCAGAGAAAAGCCAATCGCTTCACTCAATGATGAAAGGAATTGCTGAAAATCCATACGGCTATTTTGATTTAAGTAAGGTTTGGATTGAAACGAACCCACTTAAAAACGTAAAACCAGACTATAAATAATGCCATAAAGATAAAGTGCTACGTATAGCAACGCGAAAATGAAGAAACATAGTCTCCAGTAGCCACGAAGAATTTTGCGGAATTGGATTTCGCCTTCCTTTTTCGCAGCCATCACAACAATCGCAATACCTAAAATAAATAAAAATAGTAAAATATATAGTAAGAACGAGCGATTAAATAGCACAATCATGAAAAAATGAACGGCGATAATCAAGAAAATAGTAGATAAGTCAGCGGCTAACATAATTCTCCGCTGGCTTTTCTTTATTTTAATACTGGAAAAAAACATCGTAAAAATAAATACCACCACTGGTAAAATAATAATAATTGCTGTTGAATTAGTTAACCAATCAAACATTATGTTCTCCTTCCAACCCTTTAATTAGATGATATAGCGAGCGAAGCGTAGGAAGTGACTCCCCTTTTTCTAGTAGCGGCAGCACGATTCCATCAATTTCTGTCATTCGATTATTCATTCGATCAAGCGCCATCGAAGAAAAATTAGTTGCAGTCACTTGGCAAATTGCCTCCACTTTCTCTAAAGCATTTTCTACGGGTAAAACCGTTTGAATTTCTTTCACAATAGTTTTTAACAGCGTATGCCATTCCTCATTTTCTAACAGTTTCCCGTTCGGCACTTGAAGGACGGCTGTCAGTGGATTAATCACTGCGTTAACAAATAATTTCTCTTGGATAATTTCTAGGTAACTATCGTGCTTTTCAATCGGGAAATCCGGATTAGCTTGCAGTAATTTTGCTAAATCGGTATTAAGTTCCCCTTGATAAACACTATACTTTGTCCGACCATGCCCACGCCAAACGACTGTCGTATCGTCTTCTCGGCCAGCACCATGCTCACTAATCCCTAGCAAAATAGTTCGCTTATCACCAAGTAGCGATAAACTATCTAAATGAGCTGCTCCGTTTTGAATGAACAATAGTGGCACTGTTTCAGGTAATTGCTGTAAAACGGGTAAAACTGTTTTTAAGGAATATTGTTTAACGGCCACAATTAATAACTGCTGTTCCGACAATTGGACAGTATCTGTTATTTCCGCTGCCTTTATATGTATATTTTTTAGTTCGGAATTATCTTTTAAAGAAAGCCCTTCTTGATTTAATAGCGTACTTTGTTCTTTTCTTCGTGTAAAAAGGGTGAGCTCTGATGTCGCGGCAAAATTAGCTGCGTATAAAAGCCCCATCGCTCCCGCTCCAATAATTCCGACCTTTAGTTGGTTCGCCATTTCCTTCAGCTCCATATTGGTTAATGCTTTTATTTTATCAGAAGTAGCGTTCGTTTGCACTTTTTGGCGTAAACAAAAACCTCGAAAGACCCATGGCGTCTTTCGAGGTTCGTTTTCAACAAGTGAAACGTCACTTGTTTTTAACAATATTAGCTGTTTGCTACATCTTTGCCATCATATTGTCCACATTCTGGACATACGTGATGGGAAAGTCTGTATTCGCCGCAATTCGAGCATTCGTTCATGCCCGGAAGTTGAAGTTTCACGTGAGTACGACGCTTACGCTTTTTGGCTTTTGAAGTTCTTCTAAAAGGTACTGCCATTTCCTTACACCTCCTTGACGATAACTAAGTACTTGTATCGTTAATCTAAGAAAAATAAATTCCTTAATATATTCCAGCTTCACGGGGAGTTTAGTCTTCTTTTTTCTCATCGAAAAAATTGGCTAATCCCGCAAGACGAGGATCCACTTTTGGTTCTTTTGCTATTTGTTCTAGTAGATTGCCTTCTTCTGTTTTCATTTCCCATTCATTGCCTCGTGGAAGTTTACTCATATCGAGTGCATCTTCACTGAAAACTTGCATTGGAATTTCAACGAGTAAAAGTTCTTCTACTACAGGGGTTAAATCGACCATATCCTGTTCCATCACATGCCAAGATTCATCTAGAACTTGTTCTTTGGATTTCACAAAGGTTTCCGTCGCATGCACTTCATAAGGATAAACAACATCCTCAAGTGTACGAGCACATGGAAGTGTCCACTCGCCCTTCATTGTAAGGTTAGCGGTAACTTCTTCTGGGTGTACAATAAGTTCCCCAGTTACTTGTACGGGGCTTGCATCACGAACGTCTATATTGTTCTCTTGAAAGAACTTTTTTAGGTCAGCTTTTTCATTAATCGTGAAGTTGCTGTCACGATATTTTTTCAATTGACTGATAGACCATTTCATCCTACATCACTCCAAGCGCAACACAAAATATTATAGCTTTTTTAAAGGCTTTTGTCAATGGTTTTTCGGGGACCAAAACTACTGGCGGAAATTTATGCTAAAATAGATTATCTAAAGGAGGGAATCGAAATGAAAGCAACTGGAATTGTGGTCGAATATAATCCGTTTCATAATGGGCATAAACTACATCTAAATAAGGCACGTGAGTCCACTAATGCAGATGTGGTGATTGCGGTAATGAGCGGCTCTTTTGTGCAGCGCGGCGAACCGGCAATCTTGCCTAAATGGGAACGAACGAAGATGGCGCTCGCTGCTGGCGTTGATATGGTTGTCGAGCTTCCGGTTTCATTTGCGACACAACATGCGACTATTTTTGCCGAAGAGTCCGTTCGGATTTTAGATGCACTTCATGTTGATTCACTGTTTTTTGGAAGTGAGCATGGGGTTGCGGAAGATTTTTCGGTCGCTGCTAAAACAGTTGTCGAAAATGAAGCAGCATTTAATCAGGTAATTCAGCTGGCGTTAGTTGATAAGAAAATTTCTTATGCGAGAGCTTATACAGAAGCTTTCACCACTTTATTCGGCGCTGACTTGCTGGACGTCACTAAACCAAACAACATTCTCGGTTTCCATTACGCACTGGCTGTTCAAAAACAAAATCCTACTATCTCCTTGCAAACAATCCCGCGCGCCCATGCCGAATATCACGCTGAGGAAGCAACTCATGATCAAATTGCTAGCGCGACTGCGATTCGAAAATTAATACTTGCGGGAAAATCAGAAGAAGCAAGTCGCTATCTTCCTGCGTCTTCCATCGAAGTTTTAAAAAATTATACAGGACCATTTTTATCATGGGAAGATTATTGGCCGTTACTTAAGTATCGCTTAATTCAAGCTAGTTCGGAGGAGCTTGAAGGAATTCGTGGTGTTAGTGAAGGCATTCAAAACCGAATGCAACACGCGGCAACCAAAGCGCAGAGTTTTTCCAATTTTATTGAACGATTAAAAACAAAACGATATAGCAATGCCAGATTGCAGCGAACCGCTTTGCAAATTTTATTAAATGCGAAAGAACAGCCTACCTCGCCTTACATTCGAATACTTGGCATGAATAAAACTGGTCAAAAATACTTATCACTTCACAAAAAAAATATTTCTCTTCCTATAGTTACAACTGTTTCCAAAGCAGCACCTGGACTTTTAGAAGAAGATTTACGAGCAACTTCTATTTATACGTTGGCAAATGGACTTGAAAATTATCAAGCTGGCGACTTTCATATTCCACCAATTTTGACCTTGTAAATATTTACAAGGTTTTTGGTTGACTTTTACAGTGCTATTTTGCTAAGATGTTTGTCCGACTCAAAAAACAGGAGGTATGTGTATGGTACAAGAATATATTCGCTTAAGAGGAGCACGTGAAAACAATCTCCAAAATATTTCCCTAGATATTCCAAAACGAAAAATCACTATTTTTACTGGTGTATCTGGTTCTGGGAAATCTTCTATTGTATTTGAAACAATTGCCACGGAATCGCAAAGACAGTTAAACGAAACATACAGCGCTTATCTTCGTAATTTTCTTCCGAAGTATTCGCAACCGGATGCAGATTCAATTGAAAACCTCTCCACCTCTGTTATTATTGATCAAAAACGACTTGGTGGTAATTCTCGCTCCACCCTTGGTACCATTACAGATATTAATTCGATTTTGCGATTACTTTTCTCGCGAGTCGGCAAACCTAGCATCGGCACAGCAAATCTATTTTCTTTTAATGATCCTGCTGGTATGTGTCCCGACTGTCACGGTGTTGGTCAAAAAGTTTCGGTTGATTTAGTCAAATTACTTGATCCAAATAAATCCCTCAAAGAAGGCGCCATCTTATTTCCGACGTTTTCAGTCGACTCATGGTACTGGAATTCCTATGCTTATTCCGGCTTTTTTGATGTGAATAAAAAAATAAAAGATTATACCCCAGAAGAATACGACATGCTTTTACATGGTAAAGATATTAAAGTCTTTCTGGAAACTCCGATGGGCAGCATGAACGCCACGTACGAAGGCTTAATTCCAAAATTCAATCGTTTGTACATTCAAAAAGAAGGCGAAATGTCTGCTTCTACGAAAAAACGTGTCGATAAATTTACACATATCGCGCCTTGTACAACTTGCGAAGGCACACGACTTTCTGCGCAAGCTTTATCTTGCAAAATAAATGGTGCGAATATTGCCGACTTCACAGTGATGCAATTAGACGAACTAACAGAAACAGTTGCGAACATTACTGATTCGACCGCTATCCCGATGGTCAAAAGTATCACAGAGCGATTGCAGCATTTAATTGATATCGGACTTGGTTATATGACACTTGATCGCCAAACAGCTTCTCTTTCTGGCGGTGAATCACAACGCGTTAAAATGATTCGTCATTTAAATAGTAGCCTAACTGATTTACTTTATATTTTCGATGAACCGAGTATTGGGCTTCATCCTCGTGATGTGCATCGGTTAAATGAATTACTCGTGAAATTACGTGATAAAGGCAATACAATTCTCGTCGTTGAACATGATCCTGATGTAATTAAAATTGCCGACCATATTGTCGATGTTGGTCCGCACGCTGGGAAACATGGTGGTGAAATTCAGTTTGTTGGGAGTTACGCAGATTTATTGAAGTCTGATACCCTGACTGGCCGTTTCCTCAATCGTCATTTACCCATTAACGATAAGCCTCGCGTTCCAAAAGGCTTTTTATCCACCGAAAAAAGTAGTCGTTTTAACTTGAAAAATATTCAAGCAAACATTCCGAAAGAAGTACTTACAGTAATTACTGGCGTGGCTGGTTCGGGTAAAAGTACCTTGATTCATTCCGTGTTTCTAAAAGAATATCCAGATGCGATTGTTATCGATCAATCAGCAGCTCACGCGAATATTCGCTCCAATCCAGCAACCTATACTGGCATTATGGATCCGATTCGAAAAGCATTTGGGAAGGAAAATGCTGTTAGCCCGTCCCTGTTTAGTTATAACTCCAAAGGGGCTTGCGAAAACTGTAAAGGACTTGGTTTTACAACGATGGATTTAGCTTTCATGGATTCGATTCGTACACCTTGCGAAGTCTGTCATGGCAAACGATTCCAAGATTCTGTTTTGCAATATAAACTAGACGGGAAATCGATTAGTGATGTGTTAGAATTAACGGTTTCCGAAGCCCTTGATTTCTTTACAGATAAAAAAATCTTGAAGAAAATTGCGGCAATGGAAGAAGTTGGCATTGGTTATGTCACGCTTGGCCAAGCACTTAGCACGCTATCGGGTGGTGAATGTCAACGTCTTAAACTCGCCAATGAGTTGCATAAAAAAGGTTCGATTTATATTATGGATGAACCAACGACCGGACTACACATGTCAGATATCGAACATATTCTGGCAATTATTCACTCGCTCGTAAATAAAGGAAATACGGTCATTGTGATTGAACATAATGTCGATATTATTCGAAACGCTGACTGGATTATCGATCTTGGTCCAGAAGGCGGTAGCACAGGTGGACAAATTATTTTTGAAGGTGTACCTCTCGATTTACTGGAAAACAAACAATCATTAACTGCAAAATATCTTTAATAGAAAAAAGCCGCGTTGTCTGAATGTAGACAACGCGACTTTTTTTATTGTAGTTTTTCTAAATAGTTAACAGCATCTTGGAATGTTTTCACTGGGACAATTTTCATTTTAGAGTCAATGTCTTTCGCTGTTTTTACAGCAGTGTCGTAGTTGCTTTCGATACTCGGGTCGCTTTTTTTCATTTCTTCGGTAATAGGATCATTTGGTGCAAAGAAAATTTTCGCGCCGCTTTTATCTGCCGCAACGACTTTTTGATCAATCCCACCGATTCTGCCAACGGTGCCATCAGGGTCAATCGTTCCAGTTCCAGCGATTTTTTTACCATCTGTAAGGTCATTTTTTTGGAAACGGCTGTAAATTTCTAGGCTGAACATTAAACCAGCAGAAGGCCCGCCGATTTTTTCGGAATCAATTTTCACAGTTGGATCTGCGGTGATTTGTTCGTCATCTACTAGTGTAATTCCAATTCCTGGTGTGCCTTTTTTATCAATCGCGGTTAGTTTGATGTTCGATGTTTCGTTTTTATCACCGTGTTTGTAGTTAATTTTGACTGTGTCGCCCACTTTCTTGCTGTGGATGTAGTCAATAAATTCTTGGCTTGATTTAAAGGCATGTCCGTCAATTTCGGTAATTAAATCGCCAGCGTGAAGGACATTGGCTGCTGGGACGTCATCTTTTACACTTAAAACGTATACGCCATCATAAGTGACTTTGACTTCTTGGCCGGCTGCTTTATAGGCAACTTGGATAGCATTGTTTTTGGATTCGTTCATCATTTGCATTTGGCGAACGTTATATTCTTCATCGCTTTCATTGTCGTATTTTACGTCGCTATCTTTTTCTAGTTCATGATATGGCAGGAATTTAGCTGTCATATATGTATAAATATTCGCTTTTCCCATCGCAATTGTCACTAGACTAAGTGAGCCATCTTTCTTATTAGGATGGTCATCAACTGTAACGAGTGGCGCAAGTTCTTCGGTTCCGCCAGGTTTTGAAATATAATACGGAACTGGAATAAAAAAGCCCGCTATAATAATGATTAACAGCACTATCGCCGTTATTTTTTTCCACTCTTTACGCATTATTTCTCCATCTCCTACTTACTTAAATTTTGCTTGTACTGCTTCGTTCACGACTTCGGGTACAAGTTCGCGGATATCGCCTTGATACTGCGCCACTTCTTTGACCATGCTCGAACTTAAAAAGGAATATTTCGTGTTAGTCATCACAAAAAAAGTTTCGATTTCGGCATTAAGTGTTCGGTTCATCGAAGCAATTTGCATCTCATACTCAAAATCGCTAACAGCTCGCAGCCCTCTGACAATCGCAGTAGCTCCGCGCTTAGCTGCATAATCAACCGTTAATCCGCTCGCGCTTTCTACTTGAACATTCGGCAAATGGGCGGTTACTTGTTTGATCATTTCCATTCGTTCTTCCACCGTAAAAAGTGGTTTTTTGGACGAATTGTTTAAAACGGATACGTAAAGCACATCAAAAATTTTCGCTGCACGTTCGATAATATCCAAGTGTCCATTTGTAATTGGATCAAATGTTCCGGGAATAACGGCAATTTTTTCTCCCATTTCTACGCCTCCTGAAATTCAAATATCGATAAAACAGTAATTCCATATGAAACTGATCTGATTTTCTCGAATTTTCCAATGGTGTCTGGCATAACGGCTTCTTTGTCATGCTCGCAAATGATTCTTGCCTGATCGCTCACTAGTTCTAGTTTTTCCAAAGCAATCATTAATTTTTCTAATTGTTGCTTTTTATATGGTGGATCTAAGAAAACAAGGTCGAATTTCCACTCATTTTTGTGGAGTAGTTTGAGTGCTCGTTCGGCGTCATTTCGGTAGACTTCCGCACGCTCGGTAAAATGACAGCCTTCAAGGTTTTGACGGATTGTTTTAATCGCCAGTGTTGCTTGGTCAATAAATACTGCTCGTTCGGCACCCCGGCTTAGTGCTTCGATTCCAAGACCGCCACTTCCGGCAAATAAATCCAGAACGATATCACCATCAAAAAAGGGACCAATAATCGAAAATAATGATTCTTTTACTTTATCTGTTGTCGGTCTTGTATTATTTCCTGGAACTGCTTTTAAAGCATGTCCTTTTCGTTCTCCTGCAATGACTCTCATGTTTTTGCACAACCTTTACTTCAATGTCTTTTTTACTTTATCATAAATGGGTGCAAAAAAACAGCGAGACTAGTTGAAATAGTCTCGCCGTTTTGATTAAATACTAATTTGCACATCTTCGTTTTTATGTTCGTACATCAATTCTTTTTTGGATTCGTATTCTGTTTTTAAGAACGGACGGAAAGACATTTCCACGCGTTTCACATAATGAAAACGAGAAACTTTGTTAGAGATATCTTCTACTTCGGCCATATCACAATATAATACCGCATATTTTAACTTGCGCGATACATAATGAACATTCCCAAATCGCTTCAAAGATCTAACTTGTTTAAGATGATTCATCCAAACGACGATAGCTTGTCTATCATTTTCCATTGTTTAAGCTCCTTCTTTTTAGGATAAGCTTTACGCTGAACAACCGCAGCCTCCCCCGCTGCCACATCCACCTGTCGAACAAGCAGATTTTGTTTCAAAAAACGGATTACCGGTTGGTACTTTGATATTCTCCGAAACTGCACTTGCGAGGAGCAGACTGATTTCATCCAAGAGAGATTGTAAGTCCATCTCTGCACGGCGAAAAGCTGCCACATTTTGGTCCATGTCGACTTCGCGCTTATAGGCACGAGTCTTTCTGGTTACTTCTTTATAGTCAGGATGGTACCGGCCGAACCGCTGTACTTCCTCGTATTGATCTTTTATTCGTATAAATTGACGAATATTTTTTTGTGAATTAGCGTCATTGAGTAACGCTTCTTTGGCACGTTTGTAATTTTGCGCTTCCTCGGAGTCTAGAATCATGCTAGCAAGCTCATCTGATAAATCGAGTAGCGCCATATTTTCCATTGTAGCGAGCAATCTAGCCACCTCCATATAACTTACTTTTTTATTATACCATAGAACGATTACTTAATAATAAAATTTTGCGTATAGTATTTCTGATACGTTCCCGCACCCATATAGGTATAAGAACCATCGAGTAAATTCTCTCTGTGGCCTTTAGAGTTGAGCCAACCTTCAACAGCCGCCGCACTATCGACATAATTATATGCAATATTTTCTCCGGCTTTTGTATATTTGACATTACCAGCGCTCAAACGTTTGCTTAAATCACCTTGTGTTGGTGAAGTATGATCGAAATAGCTATTTTTCTTCATATCAACACTATGACCATAAGCAACTTTAGCAACCGATTCGTCCCAAGCTACTTCTTCGATACCATAGCGGTCGCGAATGACATTGGTGATTTCTAAAACTTGCTTACTTGAAGCGTCATCAATCGCATTCCAATCTTCTGGCGACAACTTTTCTTCATAAATTTCTCCTTGGTAGGATAATTCATAGGGGCGCATTTTGATGAAAGATAATTTATTGAGGTAACGTACACTAATAAGTTTTGACTTGAATTTATCGAAATTCAGTTGCGCATAAACGCCGCTTCCAATGTTGATAATCGGACGAGCATTTAAGTCTTCTTCAGAAAGTTCGAATTTATAATAGCTGTCTTTATAGTTGAAGGATATTTCCGATTGCAAATTAGCATCGGTAAATACTTTTTCGGTGGACATGCCTATTGTATATGGCATGACATTTAAATCTTGCCCTAGCGCGTAGACGGTTTGAACGATATTATTTGTTACGCCGACTTGCATGTAGCTTGTTCCGGGTTGACTATAAATGTAATTATCATAGCCGTATGCTGTTTTATCCACTCGCACCGGGTCGCCAAATTCTTTCTTTAACTCACTTACATTTTTATTAATAAATCTTGCCAAGCTGGAACTATCTTGCACTTGTTTCGGATTTTCATTTGTTGTTTTTTTCTCATCAGGAAAATTGGATTTTGTTGCAGTATCCTCGGCAGTATTTTGCTCTACTGATTTACTAAAAAATAGATCTGTGTTGTATCCAATGAACAGGCAAATGATTAATAGCACAGCTACTCGCATTATAAATTTCACATTTTGCCCTCCTCGGCAGTATTTTGTTTTCTTGATGTAACTTTCATTTTACCAATACTATTATCATTTGAAAAGCTTTAAAAGTCATAAAAAAAACAATTACGAGGAAACGGAGTAAATCACGCTTCGCCGTAATTGCTTTTTATTTTTATAGGAAAATCGAAATAACGACCATCGCTACAAATAAAATCGTCATATAGTTTAATGAGTAAACAAACATCCATTTTGCCCATTTGATACTATCTTCCATTTTGAAACCGTAAATGCTCAGTGCTAGCCAGCCGATATTAAGTAATGTTGCTAAAATAACATAGACGATGCCTAGTTCAAACATAAAGAACGGCAGGATAGTTAATAAAATTACCCAGAAAAACATGCTTTTCTTCGTGCGTTCAATGCCTTTCACAACTGGCAACATTGGGATTCCCGCAGCTGCATATTCATCTTTCCGTTTAATGGCAATCGCATAAAAATGCGGTGGCTGCCAACAAAACATCACGAGAAATAGCATGATTGGCACGATGCTAAACGATGGTTCGACTGCAAACCAACCAATTAGCGGTGGCACAGCGCCCGAAAAACTACCAATTACGGTGTTACTAACTAATTTTCTTTTTGCGTAAAGTGAGTAAACGACTACATACAAAAAGACCCCGATAACGCCAAGAACTCCTGCTTGCCAAGTCGTCATAAACAACATAATCGTGCCGACAACACCTAGCACAAGCGCGACCATTAACGCACGCTTACCAGAAATTTTCCCGGTCATTGTTGGTCTGTTTTTTGTTCTTTCCATAATTCCGTCAATATCACGGTCGATGACATTGTTAAAAGCGCCCGAAGCAGCTACAATAAGTGCTGAACCGACGATAGTAAAAAATATCACGTCTACATTTTGAATAAAAGAAATTCCATTTAACTGAAAGGCTAACCACATACCTGTAAAAGCAGTAATCGTATTGGAATTCACGATACCAATTTTCACAAGCTCGGTAAAATCACGGACAGTAAATCTACTAGCCGATAACTCCCCAGTCTTTTCTATCTGATTCACTTTTTCTCCCCCTAACACTTGCTGATATAAACCAGTGATTGCGAACTGATAGATATCCTATACCCTTATTATGTGAAAAATACGCACCTTTTGTCAATAAATCGGCTTTAGTCTTGTACGCTTTACTTCTTTAAATAAACACGCTACAATTAGTTTGATGTGTACTCATGAACTTATACATAGACACAAATTTTAGTAAAATCTCACACGCATCTAAAGGAGAGATTGGTAGATAATGAAAAAATTCTTGAAAGTTTGGTCCGTACTAACGATTATTTGTATGACGGTCGTTGTGTTTGGCGGAGCGCTTGTGACGAAAACGGGCTCAGCAGACGGTTGTGGTAATAGTTGGCCGCTTTGTAATGGACAATTAGTTCATTTAACAGATGTCACTCCGGAGAAATTAATTGAATTCATGCACCGAATGACGACGGGAATCAGCTCGATTTTTGTTATTGTTTTAGCGATTTGTGCTTGGATTTACATGAAAAATCGTCGGGAAACTAAACCACTTGCGATTATCGCTGTATCGTTTCTAATTATTCAAGCGTTAATGGGAATGGCGGCTGTTGTTTGGGGACAAAATCCGTACATCATGGCGCTGCACTTTGGTATTTCGATCATTTGTTATGCTTCTATTGTATTGCTTGCCTTAATGATTTTCGAGGTAGACAGAAAATTTGATGCTAGAAACCTCGTGATGGGGGCAAAATTACGCGTTAATATTTATGCGCTAACGATTTACACGTACTTAGCGGTTTACACTGGTGCGCTCGTACGACATGAAAAAGCAAGTATGGCTGTTCCGGTTTGGCCTTTTGAAAATGGTCACTTTATCATGCCTACTTCTGTGCAAGACTATGTACAGTATTTCCACCGATTAGCGGCCTTTATCCTGATTGTTTGGTTGCTGTATGTAACGTGGCTTGTGTTCCGGGATTATAGAAGATACCGGGTACTCACTTTTAGCATGGTATTGTCGCTTGTGTTTATTGCACTTCAAGCCGTTACTGGTGCGCTTTCTGTTTATACAGGAGTGAACTTATATATCGCGCTTGCCCATAGCTTAATTATTACAATGTTGTTCGCGCTACTTTGCTACTTATGTTTACTGGCATCAAGAAGTAAAAGTAATCGACTACGAATAAAATAACGAAAATGGCTGGTAACTTTATGTTGCCAGCTTTTTTTGATTTATCCGCGGCTTTTGCGTCGTTTTATGCTAAAATAAGTGAGAGTATAAGTCAAACGAGGTGGATAACTTGGATAAAACAAAGAGAAAAATGATTTATGAGACTTTTATGCTTATTCTCATATTACTTTCCCTTGCCCTATTACCGTACAGAAATACCTTTACTTTTATATTAAATTGGATTATTTGGCTGATATTTACGCTTGATTACTTGGTTCGGCTTTACCGGGCTGATAGTAGATGGCATTATGTCAAAACACATCCGTTTCAACTGATTGCGATTATTCCATTCTACACTGGCTTCCGAGCGGCTCGGATTGTTAGCTTTGTCCATCTTTTAACGATTACTGCGATGGGAAGACGATATATTGTTCCGATTTATAACTTTTTCCGTTCCAATGGTTTGAATCGATTTTTAATGATTTTCGTATTGCTCGTAATTATTATCCCTGTTCCGATGGTCTTTATTGAACCGGAGATAAATAATTATCCGGATGCGCTTTGGTGGGCGATTGTTACGGCGACAACGGTTGGTTATGGTGATATTGTTCCTGTAACACCGATTGGCCGGATTTTGGCGTCAATTATGATGCTGTTCGGTATCGCGTTTATCGGGATGATTACTAGTACGATAACTAACTTTTTCCGTACTAAAAAACCGACTGCCTCCAGCACACAAAGAGCGAGTAAGATTACCCAATTAATTGCAGATACGCCAGATTTAACGAAAGATGAAATCGCGGTCGTAGAGCAATTTCTAACATTAAGAAAAAAAGAATTAGCCGATGAAAATACAAAAAGTGATAGCGAATGATGCTATCACTTTTTTATTCGTTTTTCGACTTGATCACGGTAGCGTTCGGACAATGCTTCCACGGCCAAAATACGCTCAAAGTCTTCGTTTGTTCCTTTTTTATGAAGTACTTTTTCATGGCAAAAGGCAACGGTTACCCCGTGTGACTCTTGGTGAATTTGTTTGATTTCATCTGTTTCTTTTATCTCACCTGGAATAATTGTTCGACAAAGATAGCCAGTTAGTCCGGTTTCGTGGATAGTTTTGTAGAGATTCGGGATGGCATTGAATTTTTCAATTGTGCTGCACGGGTTTCGGGCTTCGGTTACTTGGATGATGGTTTCGCCAATTTGAAATTTATCACCGATTTGAACCGTGCTTTCTAGCATATTTGTGACGATTAGATTTTCGCCAAAAGCGGTGATTTGTAGTTCTTCGCCAAACATTTCTGCCCATTTTGCGTAATGCTCATAGGGATAGATGCAGACGGTCCGGTCTACCCCGCCATGATATTTCAAATTATGCGGAGCATCGTTTTCAAAGCCATTCATCGTTAATTGCGCTGTTTTGACGAGCTTTTTTTCAATGCCGGTCATCATTCGTTTATTATTTGGAAGGGCCAGTTCTTTCGGTTTTCCGACTGCTAAATGGATGATTTTCCGTTTCATCTGTTTGCTCCTTTGATGTTATTTTTTCCGGCTTAAAATGGCAAGAATTCCTGTGATAAGTGCAAGAACGCTAATAGCTACTGCGGTCCATAGCAAAATAGTATTGTCATCGGATTCACTCGTATCTCCTGCCGTATTCTCTGCTCCCGCCACCATTTCTCCGTGTGAACCAGTGCTTGATTTAGACGATTCTTTCACGATTTTTGTTGTCGCATGCGGGGTCTCAGAGTCTTCCGCTCCAACCCATTCAACAATCGAACCATCTTCATAATATTGGTAGGCATTCCAAGCGATTTCTCCTTCTTCACTTGGGTTTTTAGCGATAAAACTAAAACGTTGGAATTGGCCTTTTTCAATGCCGTTCCCTTCTGTTTGCCAAGTTACTATAGCGTTTTTCTTATCCACAGTTGTTGTCCAGCCTGGCACGGGTTCGTACGATTCGAATGAAACTCCTTTTGGTACTTTTAAAACGATTTTCTTAGATGCGGCGTCTTTTTCTGATGGGACTTTCATTGTGTATGTTTCCCAAGATTCAACGCTCGACTCGCTTGGTTGAACGGAAACATGAGCGCTTGCTTGGAATGGAATGATGAAAACAGCTAATAAAATGACGAGCGAACTAATAATTTTTTTCATTGTTTTTCCCCTTTACTGTGTAATATTGGTCGTAAATGTTTGATTAATATCGGTAAAATCTTTCGTTAAGCCATGGACGGTAATTTCCCATTTTCCGGTTTGGTTAATATAAAGTCCTTCTGCAAAATATTGCGTATCATTTGCGAGTTTTGCTTGGAAAGTTGATTTTTCGTCGGTTTTGGTGGATTTTGTTGTGATGGTTACTTGTTCAAAATCCGTTTTTGCTGCGCCGTCTGCTGAGGTGAATGTGATGATAAATTGGTTTTGGCCGACTGTCGCGGGTTCCACTCGTAAATTAATTTTGGCCGGTTCGCCGTCTGCTGCAATTGTTTCGTCAAATGCTTTCGGAGCAGGTGGCGGTGGTGTTTGTACATTTGTTAAAACACTTGCGACTACAAGGATGATGGTGCCAATGATGAGTTCGACGAGAATCGTTTTAAATGGTATCTTTTTGTTTTGGGTTTTGAGATAGATGTAATGCCCTAGGCCAAGTAAGGCCATTAGTAAAAATAAGCCGATTTTGAAAAGGAGCATTTTACCGTAATTGGTTGTAAATAGGTTTGCCATTTGGCCGATATTCATAACCGCCATGAGCAAGCCGCTAACCAAGATTGATGCGACTGCAATGATTGCGACGATTGCAAACCGACTCCAAATTTCGCGCGCTTTTCCGGTTCGCGGTAATACGAATAAAAGAACCAAGATTCCGCCAACCCAAACACTTGCCGCAATCATATGAAGCATATCGGCTGTGATACTTACTATTTTATCGGCACTCGCTGCAGCATGTCCATTCTGAGCCTTCGCGAAAATTAAATAGCCAATTAATGCCGTCTCGGTCAGAAGCGCGAACCAGCTCGATTGTTTATTTTTGCGGAACATGATGATAACAAAAATGGTAAGTACGAACCAGACAACAAACTCACTAATCCAAATATAACCAGTTTTTGTTGTTAAGAAAGCCGCTAACTGGCTTGGTTGGAAGCTTTCGCTGATTGCCACACCCGTTGTGATGCTTGTTTGTACGAAAAGTTGCATGAGGAATGCTACGCCTAAAAATAGGAGCGCTGTCCACGTTACTTTTTTCAAACGAGCAGATATTTTCTCGGTCAGCGGTTCTTTCCGCGGATAAAGGCCTAAGCCGAACAGCAGCATCCCAATAAACAACGAAAATCCTATGTATAGTATTGCTTTTTGAACCGAACTAATTTGTAAGTCCGCACTATTCGACGGTACTTCGGTCGCTTGGAATGTCGCTTTGGTGTCGCCTAACTTAAAAGAAATTAAGCCCGTTACCGCGTGACCATCAGCCGAAACTACACGCCATGAAACCGAATAGACATCTGCTTTTAAATCAGCTGGCAACGACGCTTCCACCATATGATTATTTTTTTTAGAAACAGCCGTCTTCCCTGTTTCCACGCGTTTCCCGCTAGAATTTTTCACTTCTATCAACGGGAAATCTGCTTCAATTTCTTCATTGAAAACAAGCGTTACTTTTTCTGGTGCGGTTTTAATATGTGATTGATCGGCTGGATTGGAATTTTCCAAATAAGCATGCGCAGAAACATGCTGAACCGGCACGATGAGTATAAATAGTAAGATGACAATAAAACTGACCCTTTTCATTAATTTCATTTCCTACTCCTTTGTGAACGAACGGTTTTACTCTTTTTAACTTATCACGTGCAAGAATTGAATGGAAATAATCGGCTCATTCGCTATTGCAAAAGGCGCGCACATTATGGCATAGTAAAAGAAAAGGAGGTTGTGCTATGCTTCGTTACATCGCATTATTTTTTTTATTTGCATTTGTTATACTCATCACGATGCGGCTTCCAGCACTTCTGGCAAAATGGAAACCAACCATTCTTAGCTCTTTCTGGCTTCGAACGCTGACATTCATCATTATCGGCTACGTTTTAGTATTGCCCGCGCTTTACATAGGCCGTTTGTTACTAAAATAAGTTCAGTTGCTTTCACATCGCAGTTAGATGTTTTATACTGGGTAGTGGGAGGTGAATTATATGAAAAAAATGTTAGTAGAATTTAGAGATTTCGCGTTAAAAGGGAACGTACTTGACCTCGCTGTTGCGGTAGTTATCGGGGCTGCATTCGGGAAAATTGTTTCATCTTTAGTAGATAATATTATTATGCCACTTGTTGGTGTGCTTCTAGGTGGGCTTGATTTTACAGATTTAAGTTTCAAAGTCGGTAAATCAGTTATTCAGTATGGTGCATTCATTCAATCCATCGTTGACTTTGTCATCATCGCTTTTGCCATATTTATTTTTGTCAAAATACTTACTAGCTTTATTAAGAAAAAAGAGCAACCTACGGAAGAAACACCAGTACCTCCAACCGAGGAATACTTAAAAGAAATTCGCGATTTATTAAAAGAACAACAAAAATAACCGAAAAAATCCTTCTTTTTATAGAAGGATTTTTTTATTTGCACCTTGTTCACTAAATCGTTAACTTTATTTATATTTTGGTTACTTAATCAATACTAACTGCTTTTTATAGGTCTGGTAGAATGAAAGTTGAAATAAGAAATCGAGAGGAAGTATACACATGAAAAAAACTTTAATCACCATTGCCCTAGCTTTAACGATGATCCTCAGCTTTAATTTATCTGCCCAGGCGGATACACAGCTCGTTCCGGATGCTAATTTGCGCCTTGCAATTAATCAATCATTAGGACAAGCAGATACTCATGAACCAACCCAAGCAGAAATTGCGACAATCGAAACACTTTCCATTAGTGGTTATGATGTTACATCACTAGAAGGTTTGCAATATGCGACTAATTTAAAAGAACTATTCGCTAACCATAATGATATTAGCGACTTTAGCCCGATTAGTAATTTGACTGGACTGACAAAACTTCAAATTGATGAAACGAAAATTACCGATACTAAACAATTAATCAATTTAGTCAATCTAACGGAATTAGATATTTCAAGTAATAATTTAAATGAAATCGATGGCGTCAAAAATATGACTAAATTAGAATCACTGTTTGCTTATAATAACAATATTTCTGATTTATCCCCATTAGCAAATTGTGCCGCACTTGTTTCTGTTGACTTCATTAATAACGAAATCACCGATGTTTCTATTTTTCAAAATCTAGATAATTTAAAAACTGGCCGGTTTGCCTATAATCACATCAGTAACATTTCTTACTTCAGACATGATATTCCTCATGCTGGAAATCTCAATTTTGATAATCAAACAATTACTCTTCCAACGCAACGTGTCTCTTTAGTCAAAAAATCACTAACGATGGTCGACCCAATCAAAGGTGCTGCCGGCCAAAATGTCACACTAGCCAACATCAGCAACAGCGGTACTTTTGCAAATAAAGAACTTTCTTTTGTAAATTTAGCTGCTGACACGAACCAAGTGACGTACGATTTCGATCATTTCTTCACTTACAATAATTACTATATGAACTTCTCTGGAACCGTAACGCAGCCGATTGAATGGTTCGCAGATAACGCTCCTGTCATTCATGTAGATGATATCGTAATTGATCAAAATAGCAGCTTCGATCCAACTGATTACATTACCGCAGATGACGTGGAAGATGGCGACATCACAGATAAAATCGTTATTATCGAAAATAACGTCAATCCCGCAGTACCAGGCACTTACGACATCATTATTTCAGTCACAGATGCAGATGGCAACGTAACCGAAAAAACAGTGACCGTAACCGTAGAAGAAACAGCCGCAACACCTGCAAACAATGATACAGATAAATCAACACCTCAAACTCCAACAAAAGATACAACATTAGTAGTTACGGATAAACAAACAGCAAAAACTGCAACTCCAAGCAACACAACAACGACAACTAATACAACGAACCTACCAAAAACTGGTGATAACTCAGCAGATGGCTTAGTCGTACTAGGTGGCTTGTTACTATTAAGTAGCGCATTCCTTCTAAGACGTAAATACTAAAAAAAGACCCAAAGTCGCAATCGGCTTTGGGTCTTTTTTTATTTCTACTCTTTCATTCATTGTACTTCTTATGCTTTTCTATCTATTTAATTATATCTTCTACACCTACAAATTCGCCATCTGGTAAACCAACACGATTTACAATGAAATTTTTATACATTGTAATCATATAATTCCCTCTAGGTAAACCCTTTTCTTGCATGAGCTTCTCCGCTAAATCATCCGCTATCTTTTGTTTAGGAAGGGTATTTTCTTTAGAATAAAATTCCATTGGGATGGATATATGTTCATACATCGGATCATCTTTCTGAAATAGTTTCCTTAATTCTTCTGCCGAAATTCCTTGATTTGCTAGGTAAGCATTATAAACACTTGGGTAGTAAACATCCATTGCTACAATAAAATAATGATTGCTTGTATAGCCCTCTGCAGCTGTTTTATCAATTGCCTCATCTCTTAGTCCTAATAAATCATTTTCTTTTGCTAGCTTCTTAGCAAAAGTATCTAAATGGCGAAATTCTGCTTCGTATGCTTTTGCGTATAAGCCCCCGATAATCGCTTTCTCTACTTCTCCTTCATTACTTCTAGCTAGCCACTCGCCTTCTTTATTAATCACTTTTCCCACTATGACGGAGGTGTGAAATTGAATAGGTTCTTCACTTTCTACCATGACAACTGCCGCATTACGCGCGGGCACTACATTATTTACTTTTACATCTGTTTTATATGTGTCTTTCATATAGTTTATCGCTTCTTGCTTGATTTCTTCTTCATGTTTCTTTACTTGTTCCGCCGATTTATTCCCGTCCACAAATGAATATCCTTGCCCTACATAATCCTGCACGGGCGTGGTTCCTTCTTGTGCTTTCTTTTGCGCTTTTTCCTGCTCTGTTTTCTCATTTATATTGAAACAGCCACCTAATAACAATAAACCTGTTAACAAAACAATTACTTTTTTCTTCATCTCTTCTCCTACCTACTTCTATATTTTATCTCTTTGAAACCTTATTTTTTTCCAATTATTCGAACACTTAAATTGCTATAAATTTAAATCATCCAAATAACAATCATTTTTAGATTGTTACTTTCAAATAAAAATATAGTTAAAAATTCTCATGATATTACCCTAAAATTATATCACAAATTCACAAAGTGAAATGTGACAGAACAACGAACAACGCTTCAACAAAACGCTGATATGGTCCATTTTTAAGTAATCCCTTTTCTATAAAAAGATGATTTTTTCACAATGAATCCTTTTATTGATAATTTCTTCAAGTTTAATTGCACGAACCTCTGATTTATCAAAAAAATTAGGCTATCCACCCCCTATCAATTTCAAGAGGGAAAATAGCCTAATTAAATAAATTAAAGTATTATTGTTGTTGCTTCTTCAATTGTATCGCTAAGAACATTTCGACTGCTGCGACAACTAAAAAGATAATTTGTAAAATAAATACATAACCAATAATCAGTAATTGCACAACCATCCATACTGCCAAAACAGCGGCGGCGGCAAACATGACTTCTTTTGTTCGTGGTAATTTTTTTAGTAAGTAAATTAGTGCTGCTAGGTGGAATAACCCAACAAAGACGAATAAAAATATGCCGGGTACTAAATAATCGACAAACGGTGAACCATCAAGTAAGCCAGTTGAAAGAGATAGTAGACCACCGCTTGGCATGAAAACCATTGATAATCCTCCATAAATTGCCCCAACCGCTGTAAAACCAACTATTAAAATACTACTTATACGTGTCCAGTTCATGGCGTTCTCCTAGTCGTTTTTCTAGTAGTATACCACGAAAACTTTCATTCTGCCGCTTTTCTTCGTTTTATTTTTTTGATTAAATCAATCAATACATAAACGGCAATTCCGCATGCGACAACTGTTGTAAGATACCAAGCTGGGCCAGATTCCGCGCGCACCCCGAGCCAATAAGTCACGGTTTTCGGATTGAAAAATGCAAAGCAAATCGCACAAAATGCAATCACTCGACCAATAATGGAATTCTCTCTCATAACAAGTGCATCTCCTTTTCTTTTATTATAACAATGGTTAGGAGATTGCTTCTTGCTTTTTCGGTCCCAAAATTGTTTAACGCATGACAAAATTTGGTTTTCCTCACAAAAAAACTACGACAAGGAGCTTCCCTGCCATAGTTCTATAAATTATTTATTAACGATCTTCACTTGCTGCTCATTTACGAGTGGATAAATTGCTAGTTCTTGACTCTCTAAATCCTCTTGATGCATATCCACGCCAGTAATTTGGCTATTTTCGTAAGTTCTATAATAATAGATGCCTTTATCAATATTGCAGCATGAGGAATAAATGGTATGCTCATATTTTTCTCCACCAACATCACAAAGCCCTTTTTGCTGTTCTACCGAGCCTAAAATATGGAAAAATTGGCTAATACTTTCTGATTCAGAATCTCCTGAAATGGAATTCAACTTGGTAAACGTTGCCTTCACAAAACGAGACATGGATGATAGATCACCAGGTAAACCAATCCCACCCATTCCGCGACTATAAGCATCCAAATCAATTTCGCTGGAGAAAGTATTTTCTGGCGTTTTACTGGAAAGCGAACGATAATTATTTAAATTAAATAGTTGGTAGTCAAATGTTGGATTATTTGTTAATACCCCTACTGGATTATCATAGATGCGAAGACCATCTTTCACAGACTCAATCACGATGGATTCAGTTTGATCCGCCATCAACCAATGAAGCGGGGAAAGTGGCAGATGCTCACTAAAACTAATATTAACAAGATTGATTTTATCCAGTAGTACTCTTGCTTCTTTTACAGTTGCGCATTGACTAAGAATCCATGGAATAAATTCAAATGGTGTCACATTATCTTTTCCTTCCGCAAATTCCTTATAATCAGCATTCCCTGAGAAATTGAGTCCCGCCATACTAAGCCCTTTTTCATTGGTGGCGTCGTAGTATAAAGGATAGTTTTCCATCACAGCAGCAATACCAATTAACGCATAATGTTGATTAATATCCTCTACCTTGCGAAAACGAAACGGATAATTTTTTGGCGTAACAACCACAACCTCTTTGTAAGAAAGTTCATAGTCAAAATTTCTTCCAAAATAGTGATCTTTTGTTGTATAAGTTATTGACGTACACATTAAAAATCCCTCCTCAAATTTTTCAGCTTACATGTATATAAGTACCCTCGGCGTTTTGGGTAAAACATAATTTGTTGTTTTATTCACAATGAAATGGAACAGCTGCTAATCGCTAACTCCCTCCGAGGGCGTGCAACCTAGATCATTAAAAAAATTTACTTTATTATAAGTCTGTTTTCATTTTTTCACTACAAAAAAAGATCCCTGAAAAAATTCAGAGACCTTTTTAAAATTGTTCGGTTGATACGATGCTTACATCATACCGCCCATGCCGCCCATTCCCATGTCAGGAACAGCTGATGGACCGTTTTCGTCTGGTTTGTCTGCTACAACTGCTTCTGTAGTTAATAGAAGTGCTGCAACGGATGATGCATTTTGTAGTGCGGAACGTGTTACTTTAGTTGGATCCACAATACCAGCGTCAATCATGTTTACCCATTCGCCGTTTGCTGCGTTGAAACCAACGCCAACTGCTTCGTGTTTCAAGCGTTCAACGATAACGGAACCTTCTAGGCCAGCGTTATGTGCGATTTGGCGAACTGGTTCTTCTAGAGAACGAAGCACGATGTTGATACCTGTTTCTACGTCGCCTTCTGCTTCAAGTGCTGCTACTTTATTGTAAATACTTACAAGGGCAGTACCACCACCAGCTACGATACCTTCTTCTACAGCTGCACGAGTAGAGTTAAGGGCATCTTCAATACGTAATTTACGTTCTTTTAGTTCTGTTTCAGTTGCAGCGCCGACTTTAACAACAGCTACTCCACCTGCAAGTTTTGCTAAACGTTCTTGTAATTTTTCTTTATCAAATTCAGAAGTAGTTTCTTCCATTTGCGCACGAAGTTGATTTACACGAGCGCTAATTTGAGTGGAATCGCCTGCTCCTTCTACGATAGTTGTATCATCTTTTGTTACGACTACTTTGTTAGCAGTTCCCAGTTGATCAATGGTAGCTGTTTTCAGTTCTAAGCCTAGATCTTCTGTGATTACTTGTCCACCAGTTAAAATAGCTACGTCTTCTAGCATTGCTTTACGACGATCACCGAAACCAGGAGCTTTTACTGCTACTACGTTAAATGTTCCACGAAGTTTGTTTAGAACAAGAGTTGCTTGAGCTTCTCCTTCAACATCTTCCGCGATAATTAACATTGGACGACCCTGTTGAACTACTTGCTCTAAAACTGGTAAAATTTCTTGAATGTTGTTGATTTTTTTATCTGTGATTAAGATATATGGTTTTTCAAGAACAGCTTCCATTTTATCGGAATCAGTTACCATGTAAGGGCTAGTGTAGCCGCGGTCGAATTGCATACCTTCTACTACGTCTAGTTCTGTTGCAAAACCTTTGGATTCTTCAATAGTGATAACGCCGTCGTTACCAACACGTTCCATTGCTTCTGCGATTAATTTACCAACTTCTTCATCACCAGAAGAAATAGCTGCAACTTGAGCGATAGACTCTTTGCTTTCAATTGGTTTAGAGATAGCTTTTAATTCTTCGATAGCTGTTGCTACGGCTTTTTCGATACCGCGGCGAACGCCTACTGGGTTTGCTCCAGCTGTTACGTTTTTTAAGCCTTCTTGAATCATTGCTTGCGCTAAAACGGTAGCTGTTGTAGTTCCGTCCCCAGCAACATCATTGGTTTTAGAAGCAACTTCAGATACAAGTTTTGCTCCCATGTTTTCAAATGGGTCTTCTAATTCGATTTCTTTTGCAATCGTTACACCATCATTTGTAATTAACGGAGAACCGAATTTCTTTTCTAAAACAACATTACGACCTTTTGGGCCAAGCGTTACTTTTACTGCGTTTGCTAATTGGTCGACACCACGTAACATGGCACGACGAGCATCTTCACTAAATTTAATATCTTTTGCCATTTTATATTTCCCTCCGATTATTTCTTTTTTTAATTATTTAGTAATTGCTAAAATGTCACTTTCACGTAAAATCAGATAGTCAGTTCCTTCATACGTTACTTCTGTTCCAGAGTATTTTGCGAAAATTACTGTGTCACCTTCTGCAACTTCAAGTGTTTCTCTTGTTCCGTTTTCTAGAACACGACCTGAACCGACTGCAACAATTTTCCCTGATTGCGGTTTTTCTTTGGCAGAGTCTGGTAATACAATCCCACTCGCTGTTTTTTCCTCTGCTTCAAGTACTTCAATTACAACACGATCTCCTAATGGTTTTAACAATGTAAATGACCTCCTCTGATATAATTACATTTTTCATTTTAGCACTCGACACATCAGAGTGCTAATACAGTTATTATGATACCAAACTGAATAAAAATTGCAAGCAAAAACGTTTAAAAAATGGAAGAATTCTTATTTGCGGTAAAGCTTGATAACGAGTACAATAAGGAGAGCTATTTCCGCTTGTTTAAAGCAATTTAGCAAGAGTTTGTTTTTTAGAAAGGATGCGTATTTTTTGGCTAAACGTTATATTACGATTGTGTTAGTTTATTTGTTATTACTGTTCTCTGCATCTATTGGAATTCCAATTGTTCAACATATTTTACTTAGTATTACATCCCTTTCAGCGGAAGATGCTGCGGCTTATGGAATGGTTATTTGGTCGATATTTTCTAATCTTTTATCGCTGGCTATTATCATTCCGATGCTTTATAGAAAACCAAAAGAAAATAAAATTGAACTCGGTGAAAAAACGAAACCACTATTTAGTATCGTTTGGATTATCGGTGGTGTCATTGGATTATATGTGGCGCAAATTATTTGTAGCATTATTATTACGATGATTTCTGGGGACATGAGTACGTCTGCAAATACTGAATTACTAGTTGATTTGACAAAAGCTGCACCGATTTTCTTGATTTTTATTTCCATTCTGGGCCCTATTTTAGAAGAGCTTGTATTTAGAAAAGTGGTTTTTGGTGGGCTGAGCAATGTAATGAATATTCATGTGGCTGCGGTTATTAGTTCGCTTTTCTTCGGACTGCTTCATGGGGATATTTCCTTTTTACTGACTTATTTTGTTATCGGACTTATTCTTTGTTTCCTTTATACGAAAACGAAACGGATTGCGGTTTCGATGGGCGCACATATTTTGATGAACACGATTGTTTTGCTTTTGAGTCTTGGAATTATTGGGGGATAATATGAAAAATTCATTAATTAAGCAAAGTTTTCTTTATTTTGCGCTTGGTCTTGTATTTGTATATTTCGTTATTGTTCGTGTGGCTGAATACGGTTATGATATCCTTGCATATATACTTATTATAATGACATTAATGGATTTTGGGATTGGTATCGGCTTGATTATTACCGGACTGAGAAGACGTAAAAAAAACCTGTAGAAAGTAAGTTTTCGCTTGCCTTCTACAGGTTTTTTTATTCTGTTTTCGCTGGATAATTTTCCAGGAAATAGATTAACGTTTGTAATTCCGTTGTAAGATCGATATGGTGCACACGAACTTGTTTTGGAACACTGATACGAGCTGGTGTAAAGTTTAGGATACCTTTAACATCTGCTTCGATTAAACGATCTACCGTTACTTGTGCTTCGTCAGCTGGAACTGTCAGAATAACTACTTCCACACCGTTTTCACGAACAATTTCTTCCATATCATTTAAATGATAAATTGGAATGTCTTGTTGAACACTACCTACTTTCGCTGGATCTACATCAAATGCAGCAACGATTTTGATATTATTGTTTTTCATGAAATTATAATGTAATAATGCTGTCCCTAGGTTACCAACACCGATAAGTGCAACATTTGTCTGTTTGTCCTGACTGAGTGTTTTGCTGAAAAAGTCGAGTATGTAAGAAACGTTATACCCGTATCCTTTCTTACCTAATGCGCCAAAGTACGAAAAATCACGTCGAATAGTCGCTGAATCAACTTTCACCGCTTCACTTAATTCCGCTGATGATACTCGTTCCTTACCTGACTCATCTAGGTATTTCAAGTAACGATGATATAATGGTAAGCGTTTTGCTGTCGCTTGTGGAATTTTAGTTGTTTCCTCCATCATGCCTTCTGTCCCTTCTTCTTTTAAATTTTTTCTGAAGTTGAAGCTTTTGTGAACTGTACTTCCTTTCACATGCTTGCTTATATACTATAAACATTTCACAAGGAATGCACAAACTTTTTGCTCATAACTTTCAAGTAAGGTTTTGTCCCGCAAAATATCCGGTGCAGTCCTTCTTTTCTATTCTACGCTAAAATCACAAATAATGCGAGTGTTTTCACAAACTAACCGATTCGTGAACAATTGGCTATCTCATTGCGATTACTTGGCTTTTAAGATAAACTAGTAGGGAGAACGTTCGAGGAGAGAGATTATGATATTATTACAAGTTCAGCAAATTTCTAAATTCTTCGGTGCAGAAGTAATTTTAGATAATATTAAATTAGAAGTAAAAACTGGTGACCGAATTGCTTTAGTTGGCAGAAATGGCGCAGGAAAATCTACTTTACTTAAAATCATCGCGGGCAAAATGAGCTATGACGGCGGAACCATTTCCAAACCTAAAAGCGTCGAAATTGGCTATTTGGCGCAAAATACAGGACTAGAATCTTCCAAAACCATTTGGGATGAAATGCTTAGTGTGTTTGATTCACTTCGAAAAATGGAAGCTGATTTGCGCAAAATGGAGCTTCGTCTCGGCGAACCGGAACTATATAATGACCCGGAAAAATATCAAGCATTGATGACGGATTACGATACATTGCAGCATACCTTTAAAGAAATTGGCGGGTATACGTATGAAGCTGAAATCCGCTCTGTTTTAAGTGGTTTGCGCTTTTATCCTGACGATTATGAAGTAGAGATTGCTTCTTTAAGTGGTGGGCAAAAGACACGGCTCGCACTGGCCAAATTGTTGCTAGCTAAACAAGATATTCTTGTTCTCGATGAACCGACCAACCATTTAGACATCGAAACGTTAGCATGGCTAGAAACGTATTTACAAAACTACCACGGCTCCCTACTTATCGTATCCCATGACCGCTACTTCCTTGATAAAGTCGTCAACCAAGTATACGAAATCAGCCGCACAAAAATCGATCACTACAAAGGAAATTACAGTTCATTTGTCAGTCAAAAACAAGCCAAACTGGAACAAATGTGGAAAGAATTCGATAAACAACAAAAACAAATTGCAAAACTAGAAGATTTTGTCGCAAGAAATATCGTTCGCGCATCCACAACGAAACGCGCGCAAAGTCGAAGAAAACAATTAGAAAAAATGGATGTGCTCGGTCGACCTCAAGGCGATGAAAAAGCCGCTCACTTTGGTTTCCAATTTGAAAAACAAACTGGTAAAGACGTTTTAATGGTAGACCAGCTAAGTATTGGATATGCGAAAGATAAGCGCATTGCATCCAATCTAACATTCGAAATGAAACGCCAAGATAGCCTTGCACTCGTTGGCCCAAACGGAATCGGCAAGTCTACCCTACTTAAAACACTTATTCGCGACATCCCAGCTCTAAGCGGCGAATTTCACTTTGGCGCTGGCGTGAAAATTGGCTACTACGATCAAGAACAAGCCAAACTAACTTCTAACAAAACCGTTTTAATGGAACTTTGGGATGATTATCCTGAATTAAATGAAGTCAACGTCCGAACGACACTTGGTAATTTCCTGTTTTCAGATGACGATGTGTTAAAGAATGTCCAATCACTCAGCGGTGGCGAAAAAGCTCGACTCGCGCTTGCCAAACTCACCTTACTTGAAGCCAATGTACTCATTCTCGATGAACCGACCAACCATTTAGACATTGAAAGTAAAGAAGTTTTAGAGGCAGCTTTAATCGATTTTGAAGGTACGATTTTGTTCGTTTCCCATGACCGTTATTTCATTAACCGGATAGCTTCAAAAATCGTCGAATTGGCCCCGGAAAAAGCGACCGTTTTCCTAGGAGATTACGATTATTATCAAGAAAAATTAGCGGAAGCAAAAGAACTAGCGCGACTTGATGCTGAAGACCGCCGCAAAAAAGGCGAACAAGTCGAAGCGACCGCCTCCGTTCGAAAATTAAACTACCAAGAAGAAAAAGAACAGCAAAAACTACTTCGACAACGAAAAAGAAAACTTGAAGAAGTAGAGCAAGCCATGGAAGAAACCGATGAAAAAATCGCCGAACTCGAGCTACAATTAACCAAACCAGAAGTTTTCCAAGACCATGAAAAAGCCCTTGAAATCACACAAGAGCTGGACGCGGTGAAAGCGGACGGCGAAAAACTCATGGAAGAATGGGAAACCATAAGCGAAGAACTGGAATCCATGTAATCTGCATAAAAAAAGGAGCACACAATGAAAAAGATTTTAATTATTTCTGGTTCGATTATCGTTAGCTTACTTGTCATTATTACCATTTGCGCGAGTTTTTACTTATATAGTTATGCTTTAGCGCGTGACAATTCCAGCATGGACGACACAGCAACAACAGATGAAACAACGGACACGGCCAAACTGGCGAAGAAAAATCGTGAGGCAAATGTCGCTTGGATGGAAGAGCAAAATCTCGCAAAATGGACTGAAACCTCTGCGGACGATTTGAAACTCGTTGCCAATTATTTAGAAGCCGATAAACCTTCCAATACGACTATTATTTTAGCCCACGGTTATCGCGGCAAAAGTGGTAAAGTCGAGATGGCTGGCCTAGCGCGGATGTATCACGAAAAATTCGGTTACAATGTTTTAATGCCTGATGCCAGAGCACACGGAGAAAGTGAAGGCGAAAATATTGGCTTCGGTTGGCCCGAACGCAAAGATTATGTACAATGGATTGATCAAGTAATCGATAAAAATGGAACCAACACAGAAATCGCACTCCACGGCGTTTCCATGGGCAGCTCCACCGTCCTTATGACAAGCGGCGAAAAGCTACCAAAACAAGTAAAAAGTGTTATCGCGGATTGCGGCTATACGTCGATGGACGCCGAGCTTTCCTATCAATTAAAAGCCATGTTCCATTTGCCGAATTTCCCAATTATCCCAACAGCTAGTCTGATAAACAAAGCAAAAGAAGGTTTCTTTTTCAGCGAAGCAAGTGCCATTGACGCCGTCGCTAAAACAGACTTACCGATTTTCTACATTCATGGTGATTCAGATGCTTTCGTTCCTACTTATATGGTGGACGAACTTTATGACGCTACAAATAGCTATAAAGAAAAATGGATTGTCAAAGGCGCCGAACACGGTCAAGCATTTACAGTTGATCCAAAAACATATGAAGAAAAAGTACGCCAATTTTTAAATAAAACGATGTGAAAAGCAGTTATCCTCTAGGAACTAGATGCTATCAGTTAGGAAGGAAAAAATTGGTAAATAATGACTAAATGTGTTACCATATAAATGAAAAGAGAGCCATGCGTCAACATGACTCCCTTGCAAACACCATTTAAGATGGTGACAACCTTTTATATGATTTATTTAAAAACCACTAGCTGTCAGGCTTATGAGTGGTTTTTATTTTTTGTCATTTTTGCTGTTCATGATCGTTACGATTAAGACTGCAAAAGCAATCATTAGCGTAAGACTCTCGAAAA
Organism: Listeria swaminathanii; assembly: GCF_014229645.1. Taxonomy (GTDB): domain Bacteria; phylum Bacillota; class Bacilli; order Lactobacillales; family Listeriaceae; genus Listeria; species Listeria swaminathanii. The sequence goes on from NZ_JAATOD010000002.1 coordinate 282,937, forward strand.
CAGTCACACGTTTATCCTTTCCAGGTAACGCCTAAAAATAACATAAGCACCACCTACTTTCCGGATGAAAAAGGTTGGTGCACCACCATAAACTTGCTTGCTTCACAATTATAGCATGCCAGTATCTTTAGAAAAAGAGTTGGTGCGAAAGTTGTATTTTAGAGGCATAATCGGAAAATTAACCTTGAATAAATCTAATAAAAATAAACTGCAGCGAAAGTAATTGTTCACTTTCACTGCAGTCCGAAACGTGCGGAACGAAAAATCCCGCGCGCTTTTTTATATATCTTCCAGTAATAATCCCGGATTTGCGTTCATATCATAATTACTACGTTTTCCTTGCAAGAAACTCACTGTCCCAGCAGCAGCAATCATTGCCGCATTATCGCCACATAACGATAACGGTGGAATAATTAGTTCGGTATCAGGAAGTTCTAGTTTTACTTCTTGAATAAGTCGTTCTCTTAAACCTTGATTCGCTGCAACGCCTCCCGCAAGAAGCAATTGTTTCACATCGCACTCTTTAGCCGCGCGAATCGTTTTACTTACTAAAACATCTACCACACTCGCTTGGAAACTCGCTGCCATATCGTTTGGATCTGGCTCTTCGCCGCGCTGTCTTAAATTGTGGAGCGTATTAATAAAAGAAGACTTCAAGCCGCTAAAACTAAAATCAAATGAACCATCGTCCATCATCGCACGCGGAAAATGAAAAGTATCTTCGCCGTCTTTGGCAAGTTTGTCAATTTGTACGCCGCCCGGATAAGCGAGACCAAGCGTACGCGCCACTTTATCATAAGCTTCGCCAGCTGCATCGTCCCTTGTTTCACCGATAATTTCGAACTCATTATCAGCTTTCATTAAAACAAGTTCGGTATGTCCACCGCTGACAACTAACGATAACAATGGAAATTTGAATTCTGTTTCAAAGCGATTTGCATAAATATGGCCAGCGATATGATGCACGCCAACTAAAGGTAAATTGTGCATAAAAGCGAGCGTTTTGGCTGCGTTCACACCGATAAGCAGTGCGCCAACTAGACCTGGCCCTTCTGTCACAGCGACCCCGTCTAAATCATCCATCGTCACATTCGCCTGTTTTAAAGCTTCTTCAATCACAAGCGTAATTTGCTCCACGTGATGTCTTGATGCAATTTCAGGAACAACCCCGCCAAATCGTTTATGACTTTCAATTTGCGAAGCTACTACACTCGATATAATTTCATTACCATTTTTCACAATAGAAGCAGCTGTTTCGTCACAGCTAGATTCTATCCCAAGAATTAATGTATTTTTTTTCATAAGTCCACCCACATCACTAGCGCATCCTCTTTCGTATCCGGATAATAGTTTTTCCGAATGGCGCCGTCTTGAAATCCTAATTTTTTGTACAGTCCTTGTGCTACATCATTGGATACGCGAACTTCGAGCGTCATCCGAACAATGCCCCGCTCTTTCGCAACCCGAATCATTTCCCGCAAAAGTGCCTCGCCGTAGTGATTGCCTTGATAATCTGGATGAATCGCAATATTCGTAATGTGCCCTTCATCTAAAACGAGCCAAACACCCGCATAACCTACTACCTGCTCCTCATGAACCGCAAGTAAATAATAAGCGTATTGATTAATAATAAATTCATTCCGAAAAGCCGCTTCTGTCCAAGGTACCGTGAATGCAGCATTTTCCACATTCATAATACTTTTTAAGTCAGCCACTGTTGCTTCTCGAAATAATAAGGATTCTTCCAAACTCACTCAGAACCCCTCGATTCCAACCATTTGCTTTCCGCTTCTGCCAATTTTAAATAGTCTGGGACAAAATTGTCCGCTGGTTCGCCGTCCAAGTTCTCCGCTAATTTTACAAGCGAACTAGCCCGCGAATACGTGTAATCCGCCTGAGCAAAAATCGCCCGTTCACCAAGAATTTCCGTCACCGCCAGCTGAATTTGCTCCGTCAACGTTCCGACGAATAAAATCGCATCGTCACTTTGAGTAAATTGCTCCACTAATTCGACAAGCGCAATATGACCATCCGCTACAACATTCTTCATTTCACCTTGGCTTGCTTGATAAACACCTGCGTATACATTCCCACGGCGCGCATCCATCAAAGCTACCACTTTTCCAGAAAAGTACAAGCCATTTTCCGCTAAAAGCGCCAAAGAAGAAATCCCTACAATCGGAATTCCCGCGTCCCAGGCCATTGTTTTCGCAACCGTTACGCCAATTCGTAGTCCAGTATAAGAACCCGGCCCTTTTGCCACAGCAATTTTTTCTAAGTCTGTCGTTTTTACACCGCATTCTTCCATTAAAGCAGCAATCGCCGGAAGTAAGCGTACACTATGATTTTTTTTCAAATTCGTTGTATATTCGCCGATAACTAGCCCATCATTAAAAAGCGCTATCGTCATCGTATCTGAAGACGTATCCATCCCAAGTATCATTTCCCAAAAACCTCCATCGCAAGTTGCTCGTACCTTTCCCCAACTGGCTTCACAACCATTTTACGCGTATTCTCATCTATATGAAAAAGCTTAATTTCCAAGTATTCTTCTGGCAAATCTTCGCGAACAAACTGCGCCCATTCAACCACACTAACACCCGCTCCGTAGAAATACTCCTCCAAGCCAAGTTCATCAGCCGAAGCATCTTCCAAGCGGTATACATCCATATGATAAAGTGGCAAGCGCCCTTTTTTATATTCGCGAATAATAGTGAATGTCGGGCTTTTAATCATTTGCGGAATCAAAAGACCTTCACCAAGTCCTTTTGTAAAAGTAGTTTTTCCAGCGCCGAGATCACCTTCAAGTAAAATCACGTCTCCAGCTGCCAGTCGTTCTCCAAGTTGTTTTGCGCGAAGTCTTGTCTCTGCTTCACTTGTCATTATTAATTCGAATTCCATTAGCTCACCCGTCCATCATTTTCTCTACATATCATACCACAAAGCTGCGCCAAAATAAAAATCAAAAAAACGCAACGACCTAAGCCGCTGCGTCTTTTCTTTGAATTAATAAACTCCACTGTTAATATACATTTGTTTTGCAAAATCGCTCATAATTAAAGTTAACTCTTCTTTAGAAAGAACTTGTTCTTTTGTTGGGAAATCAGCAATTGGAACAAATTTTTCCGCTTTTGTTTCTATTTTAAAACTTATGGACTCAGGATCCGTGTTGTTTAATGTATCTTCTACTTTTGCGCTAATAGTTAATGTATCTAATGTATTATCTTTTCCTGGTTTTACAGCAATATCGAAATTAATCATTAGTTTTTTATCATCTAGCAACTTATCAGCAGCCGTTTTAAGGCTTGTTGTCAGCTCGCTATACTGCTTGTCAAAGTCTTTTACTTGCTCTGAACCTTGGCTTTCTAGCATTACTTTGAAATCCGCTTTTACTGCTTCTTCATTCATTAATTCACGAAGTTCTGTTAGTAATTTTACAACATCTTCTTTTTTAAGTGAAACCGTGATTGTACCGTCCTCTGCTTCTTTAAAACGATCTTTTTCCAAACCTTGGAAATAGTCTTCTGATAGTTTTGATGTTTTTTCATTGATGTTTTTTCTAGCACCTTCATACGCTTTTTCATCAATCTTCACTTCAGTGCCATCTGTTAATAAGCTCGCTACTTCTTCTGTACTAATATACTTATCTTTCAAACCAGGCATTTCTGTGTCAATTTTAGACCACATGCCACCTGTTGCTTGATCTAAAAAGCTAAGTAATGACGCATCTGGTTTAACGATAGATTTAAGTGGAATATATGAATTTCCTGACTCTAAATCTGATAAAACATCTAAATCCATGGAAAATGGTAACATGTTATTCGTAGATTTTATATTGGCTTTTGTTTCTGTCTTGTTGGCTTTTTTATCCGTTGAAGTTGTTACTGATAGTTTAATGTCTTTTAGGATACCTAACGTTTGAGCGCTAGTGTTACTTTTCGGTACTTGAATATCCGTTACACCCATCGTAGTTGTATATGTAGACTTATCTGGAGTATTTTTCCCATTTTTTAATGTTTGAATAAATTTCCCTTGTGGTGTTTTTGCTGCTTTTTCTTCTGCGCTTTCCCCACATGCACTAATTACTAATGCTAAAACTAACAGAATTGAAAGTAAAATCCCTTTTTTCATTGTTCTCCTCCTACTTAGTTGATACATTAAAATTAACACAGTAGAAGTACTGAAAACAAGCCAATTTCCTAATAGTTCATAAGTCTGTCACAAATTATATCAAAAAAAACGTCCCTTTTGAGAAAGGCACGCTTTTATTTTGGAGTCACTTTTATAGAAGTAGCATTTTCAGACACTTTTCCTGGGGCTGGTGAAGTAATATCTGTCCCTTGTGGAAATACGGCTCTAATAGTATCTTCATCTTTAATATCCATCAATTTCATCGTTTTACCGGTAGTTGCGTTTGTCACTGTTGTATTGCTACTTACCGTGATAATCAACTCGCTGGCATAATTATTTTTTTCGCCATTCCATGTTAACGTCCCATTGACCGTTAGCTGCTTATTATTCTCCAGTAAACTAGTGTCCGTCACGGTTCCATCAAGGACTAAAGCAGGAACTTCTTCCTTATTACAGCCCGCCAAAAATAGTACAACTAGCAAAACCGGCAACATTATTTTTCTAAAACCTGTCATCGCGCTCTCTCGTCCTCTCCGAAGCTTTTCGTTCTTTCTAGCATAGCATTTAGCGGAAATACAGGCAATCGTTTTCTTCGTTTCTTAAACAATTCTTATACACCCATCATTATTCCGACAAAAGCTGCTGCTAAGCCAAACACATACGTACAGCCTAAATACGAAAACAGTACGCGATAATTCGTCTTCCATTTTAATTCCATACTTTCCACTTTGAACGTTGAAAATGTCGTATATCCGCCCATAAAACCAGTGCCAAGAAACAGCTGCCAGTCAGGCCCTAACGCAGAAGATACCAGAAAACCTAGCAAAAATGAACCAGTAACGTTAATGAAAAATGTCGCGTATGGAAAGTTCGTCTTCCATTTACTTTTAACAAAAACCGAAATCCCGTATCGTAGCATCGCGCCAAGCCCCGCACCAAAACCAACTAACATGAAATTAATGAACATGATGCGCACCTCGTTTCAACAACCTATCACTAAGTAGCCTGCCAATCTTCACCATAATTAGCCCACCAAGCAAACTGACCAACACATAAATTCCCGCCAAAACCACTTCACCATTTTGCAAAAGTTGAATCGTATCCACACTAAAAGCGGAAAACGTCGTAAAAGCGCCAATAAATCCAGTCCCAATCCCATTCAAAAGCACCAAAGAAATGCGCGATTTCTCCGCCAAAAATTGCATGAGAAAAGCCAATAAAAAACAACCAATCAAATTAACAGCCACAGTCGCATAAGGAAAACTCCCACCACCAAGCCATAAATTCATTGCATAACGGCACATTCCACCTAACGCACCAAAAATTCCCACATATAAAAAATACATCCTCGAAAACCCCACTTCACAAAAAAACTACCCTAAAATATTTCCATTCCGGGCAGTCGCCTTAGTCCTATTTCTTCTATACTATAACGCAAAACATTCCTAATATTCAACTCACTGGAAGACGCAAAATTGTCTTCATTTTTTCTGGGTCAGCTTTCCGCGGATCACTCAAATAAATTTCATGATGCTTCCGAACGGCTCCGGTATCATTATGAAGCCCTTCCGTTTCCATAAATTGATGCATTTCCGCCACTGTTTTCACTTCTTCACTAAACGGTCCAATATGCATCATTTGCACACATTCCCCTTCTTCAAAACGAACCAATCTTACTCGACTCGTATCGACATCAGGCTTTTTCTTGTTAGCAATTTCTTTCGCCCACTCCAAAACTTCTTCCGTAACAAAGTCTGGTTGTCTAAGAAGTGACGTCCAAAGCCAAGCGTCCCGGTCCTGCAAGTCAAACATGCCCTCTGACCACCAATAACCTTCCAGCGGCGGCACAACAAAATCCGTGTAACCAGCTAGACGCGTCTCGCCCATCTTACTCATTTTAATCGTATAAGCAATCGTATAAAGCGACTGCACCGCCTTTTGGTATTCCTCGCCGGCTGGATCCCCTTTACCATCCACCATCAAAAAATTCATCTCTGGCACAAAAATACGCTCGGGTTTCCGTTTTGGCGCATAAAATTTCTTTTCTTCTTTTTTAAAATCAATTTTCTTCTCAGTCATTTGAATTCCTCCTCGTTCATCCAGTATGGCACCAGCCTCTGAAAATTATCATGACTAGCTGCCGTCTTCGCTGCATAATTCATTAACTTGTCTAAATTACGTGACTCGTCTCCCGCCGCCCAACTAACAGCCGCAAGAAGATGCATCGCCGCATAAAGTGCGTAAAGCTCCCAAAAATCTGTCAGTTGCTCCTTTTCAATATAGCCTAAAATGTTGGCTTGTGCAAAAGGTATACTAACCTCCGTTGTAAAAAAGCCGATTTTAGCTAAGTCAAATAACGGATCACCAAACTCTAGTCGATTAAAATCAATAAGCCCAGCAAATTTTTTATCAGCTAAAATAATATTTGCCGGATGAAAATCGCCATGTTGTAAACAAATTGGTCTATTTTTTAATCTAGCTAGATTCTCATGAACAAATTTTTCGGTTTCTATCAAAAAAGGAGCTGAGAGTTCTAATTTTTTTAGTTCTTGCACTTTTCGTTTGAATTTGGCTGTTTGAAAATTAAACCAATCCATTTCCGGTACAACTAAAGGAATTTCATGGATTTCCCGTAAAAGTTTCCCTGCTAAAAAACCAGCCTTAAACTGTTCAGAATGGGATAAGCTAATCATGCCATTTTCCGCATCTTCACCACGCACATAACCAATAATCATATAGCCTTCTCCGCCGGTACAGCCAAAATCATATGCTCGTGGAACAAATGGAGTTTGAAAACCTAACGCTTGGATTATTTCAAATTCTTGCTTTCGTTTTTGGAGTAACTCTTTTGGAAAAACACGTACAAGATAGGTTTCATCCACCTGATATTTCTTATCGATAGAAAAACCTTTTTTTATTTCTGAAACCACTTTCGCATCACGCAACATTTTTAATTGCGTCACATCCATAATCAGCTCTCCCTCCTATAAAACTCGTATCCTCCATTATACAAGAATACGCTTACTTTTCCCAATTATCCATGCTGAATTTGTTGACAAAATAAAGGCTTCAATATTATAATTAATTTTGCTACACATACGCGGTCGTGGCGGAATCGGCAGACGCGCTAGGTTGAGGGCCTAGTGGGGTAAAACCCGTGGAGGTTCAAGTCCTCTCGGCCGCATCAAAAAAAGATTCCAAGGTTATTTCTAACCTTGGAATCTTTTTTATCTTTAATACCTTCTATACATAAATAACGCGCTAGCTATGATGGTAAGAAGTCCTGTAAAAATTGTTACGCTATCTGAACTATCACCGGTTTGTGGTAAGGCTTTAGTATCTGCCGCTTTGTCGATTAGCTTCACCGATGTACTTCCGTTTGCTGGGCTCGGTTTTGGTGGTACTATTATTTTTTTATCGCTAAAAGTAACATTAATAGTCGCTTGCGGATTAAACGGTATCGTCACGCGAATTTCTTTGGTTGATTTTTCATAGCCAGATGGTGCGGCTATTTCCGTTATGACATAAGTTCCGGGTAGCAAGTTTCCGACAAGTGCATAACCGCTATTATTTGTAGTTCCTTTTTTTAATGTCGTTCCATCTGTTGCCCTAACCTCGAAAACTGCATTTGCTAAACCTGTTTTATTTGATTCATCTTGTTTAAAAATGTTAATTGCTCCCATTTTCTCTGTGTTTTGAAAAGTAAGTTTGACTGGATTTGTATCGCCGTATGTGATAGTAAATTTTTTCGGTGTTGTGTTTTTCTGATAACCAAGGGGTGCCGTAACTTCTGTTGCTGTGTAATTCCCTGGTGGCAGACCTTCTGCGGTTCCAGTGCCATTTTGATTGGTTGTTATTTTTGCTACTTCTGATTGAGATTTATCTTTAATTGTATATACGGCTCCACTCAGTGCTTTATCTCCAGAAAATTTTTGAATTTCTACTTTACCGTTAGTTGTTATTCCCGCATCAATATCAAAATTCTCACTTTTTAAATTAGGCACATTAACTTTAGCAATGCCTGTTTTGTCTGGTTTGGAATTAATAGCCGGGTTATTTCCTTGATTTGCTTTTGAAAAAATGAAATTATTATCTGGTATCGTAAATTTCACTTGATAGTCCCCCGGCAAAACATCTGTGAATAAATAAGAGCCGATATTATTCGTTGTCGTACTTTGTTTTAGCACGCCATCTTTAGTTAATAAATCCACTTTTACCCCTGGGGCAGGTTCTTCGCTATCTTGCTGAATACCATCACCATTAAAATCGTACCAGACAACATCTCCAATTTTCGCGCCATTTACATTAATATATAACTGAACATCATCTAAAAAATTTCCGCTAGTAAGCGAGCCGTTTGCAGTTGAAATAGGATTAAAAGTTAGCCTTGTGATAGTTTGTCCAGCAGGAACTGTATAATTCCCTTCAAAACTTCCCCATGTTTCCCCATCAGAAACTCTTACTACTTCCGCTTGACTTTCAGGCGATCCAATAAGCAAATCAGCTGTGTCTACCCCATTACGACCACGATGTGAAAACTTCCATGTTAAATTCGAACCCGGGATTGTCCGAATATCCTGATAAACCGGCCCAATACCATCCGAATTTAATTCAATAAAATTATTTCCAGAAAAAGCAGGCACATTATACCCATTACCATTTTGCCACACTTCTATATTTCCAGTTGGATTAGTAGTTCCCCATGCGTCTACACCGTCTTGATTAACCATCCAAACATTTGTTGTACCAGCATTTTGACCATAGTCCGCGATATCAACATCTTCAAAATCACTATTTTTAATAGCCCATTTTAATTGCCATCCGTTTGGAGATGTTGGAGAAGCTTGCACTTTTTCAGAAGTACTTCCAATAATAAGTAACACGAGTAGAATGAAAAAACTACCTATCAATTTTTTTCGCATGCTCTTCCCTCCTTTTTCCAGAACCTAACATCCTTAAATACCCGCAAAAAAGCAAAAGAAAACAGCCAGTATAGTAACCAGCTGTTTTTAGGGTTATGACAAAATATCGTATGCCATTTTATATTTTGTTGATTTAGCAAAATGTTTACTTGCATGTTTTTTCACTCGCTCAATTAATACCGGGTCATTCGACGCATCAATTTTTTTCAGTAATTTTAGCATTTTCTCTTCGTAACTTCCTTGCTCATCTTGGTGATATAACAACAATGTTTCGGTGTATTCCATAAAATAATTCAGTTCTTTCACGCGCTCAATTACTTTGTTCATCAGCCCCATCAATGAAGTTGCTTCCTCAACAAATCCTTTTTCCGCGAAAATGACCATCAATTCTGTTATGACAAGATAATCATTGTTGTTAAAGCTCGTATTGGTCGTTTCATAGGCCATTAGTTCTTCATATAAATTGGTTATTTTCTCCTGAAATAGCGTTTCATTTCCTTCGATATTTTCAATTTCTGCCATTTTTAATTGAACGACAAAATAATAGATCTTTTTAGCTTCTGGGTATTTGGAAAAGTAATGCAGCGTTTGTTCAAATCTGCTTTTTGCCTCTGTCATAAAACCAATTTGAAAATAAATATAGCCGTAGAAATAGAGAATAGATACAAACCGTTCCTGTTCTTCATCCTTTATCAAATCCCACGCTTGCTGGATGTGTCCAAGTGCTGGTTCGTAAATGCTTTGGCAAATATAATTAATACAAATGCACACATGAAAAACAGCATGAAAATCTTTATTTTCCGTTATATCGACACATTTTTCCCAGTATTGTACTGCTAACTGATAATCACAGGTGGCATGAGAATGTTTTACCGCCTGGCCGTAATAGTAGTAGGAAAGCAATTGCCGCGAGAAAGCATCTGCTGCGCGTTTTTCTGTGCCCTTTAAATACTTAGCTTCCACTTCTTCCGCTTTAGAAAATTCCCACGTCTTATAATAAAACGCCATCTGTAAACAATAAAAGCTAAGTTCGATAGCTGGCGATTCGAATCGTAAATCTACCTTTTCAGCTATTTTCTTTAATCTGCTTTCCATTTCTATCGGATTAGAGAAAACCAATAGTTCAAAAATCTCATCCAATTCTTTCAAAAGTGCTTTATTTGCCTCATCTTCGCTCATCAACAATACTTCTTCTGGTATTTCTAGCCTTTTTGCTATGTGTATCAATGTTTCCATAGAGGCAACTTTAATGCCGTTTTCTATATTTGCTAAATAAGGAACAGAAATAATTCCTTGCGCTACGTCTTTTAATGTCAGCTGTTTCTCTTTACGAATATTTTTAATTCGCAAACCGATTAAGTTCATGATGTCACCGCCGTTTTTTCAATATTTTCCTCTTAATTATAAACATTTCAAAATGGAAAACAACCATCTTTTTCAACTACTTTTTCACTTTCACATTCGCACTTCCTAAAAAAGTTCGTTCAATCAGCTTATTTTCACTCAAGCCCTGAAACGCTAGCCCTTACATACAAAACGTTTTAGATCAAAAAAAGCGTAATTGCTCTTTGACCTAAAACGTTTTGTTATATATGTTTCTTTTTAGTTAATCTGAAAAAAATTTCACTAATTTGCCATAATTATCGTTATGGAATTTTTGTTTGTCAGCATAGGTGAAGTAAGAACATTCCCTCGAATTCCCAAATTTCACCTAATACCGACGTTTTATTACTTTTTAGTTTGCTCCCACATGCAACCTAATTCCGTCAATAAAACAACAAGGCTTTTGGATTCTTTCCCTTATCAAATCCGCAAACATTCGCTACACATTCCCTTTTAAAACTTGTCCTACGCAAAAATGGAAACGTAGATTATTATTTTACCATTCAAAATCAACTAATCTTTAAAAAGGAAAACTCTTCTCCATATCGCTTTTTTAAGTCTATTTTTAGTCTTAATTTCCTAAAAAAGACGAAGATAGGCTATATCTTCGTCTTCTTTTATTTAAATAGAATATGTTTTTTCTTCATATAGAACACAATAGAAGCGGCTACAATCATCTCTGAAATTGGAATTGCTAGCCAAACACCTGGAATACCAATGATTGGCGGTAAGACTAATAAGAAAATTACCATGAAAATAATCTCACGCGAAATCGTAATCCATGTCGCCATTTTTACTTTGTCTGATGTTTGGAAGTATGTCATCATCACAAAGTTGAAGCCCATAAATAGGTAAGCCGTATAGAATAATTTGATTCCGTTACTTGCTAACTCTCTAATTTCCGGGCTAAAGTTCCCGAACATCGAAACGAGTAAATTGGAACCCAATAATCCAACGAGTAAAAAACCAACACCGGTGCTAAATGCAACGATAATCGCGATTTTCAACGTTTCCAGCTCTTTTTGTCTTGCTTTCGCGCCCCGATAATAACTAATAAGTGGCTGAATCGCCGAGCCCATACCAAGGAACAGCATCAAAATCACACTATGCGTATAATTCAACACGGAGAACGCCGCGACCCCAGCAGTTCCAGCAATCGCCGCAATCGAAATATTATAACCGAGCGTGAAAACCGATACGCCAACTTCTGCTAAAAAGCTCGGCAAACCAATCGATAATGTTTTTTTGAAAAAGGCTTTATTCCAGTCCACTTTTACAAATTTCAAGCGGCTCGATTTTTTGAAGAAATGGGTAATTAGGATAAATACACCGATAATAATCGCCAGCATCGTTGCTAAAGCAGAACCGGTTACACCCCATTCGAACACAAATAAAAATAAATAGTTCAAAATAACATTACTAATCGCCGTCACAATAAGCGCGATCATTGATAAATTAGGATCGCCATCATTACGTACAAAAATACTTAAAATATTTTCCAGTGTCAGCGCAAATCCGAAAATAAGTAGTATATTCATATATTCCAGCACATAACCAATCGTATCGTCATTCGCACCTAAAAAATAAGCTAATGGTTCTTTAAAAATAAACGCAATAATTCCAATAATAATCGTAAGCGAAACAACTGCTAAAATTGCATTGGTGAAAATCGTTTGTGCTTTCGCGACATTCTTTTCTCCAATCGCAAAGGAAAACTGGGTTGCTGCACCAATACCAATCCAGATAGAAATCGCCGTAAAAATAGTAAATACTGGTACGGCAATATTTATCCCAGCAAGTGCCACCCCGCCTAGCTTATGCCCAACAAAAATCCCATCAATCACGATGTTCAAAGACATTAATAACATCCCCACCAACGAAGGGACTAAATATCTAAAATAAATTTTTTTCACTGAGTCTGTTTCTAAAATTTCAATATTTTTTGCCATGTTACACCTCTAATTCAGAGCTTTTAGCGTAATTCCTCTCCAGTAAATTTGCCATAAAGCCGTGATTTTCTTTTCCGTTCTTTCTGGGTCGTTCACGTAAACAATGTCAACGATGACTGCATCAAGAATTCCCATGTACGCTTCTTTCATCGTTTCCACGTCTTGCATCGGAATTAATTTTTGCTTCATCCAATCGCTAAATAATGCTGTAAACTCTTTTTCCATTTCTAACACATTCTCGGTAATGTAGGCTTGGACAATATCGTATAAATGCTTCGGTGGATAAAACCCATATCTTAGCCAAAATTGATAAGCCTCATCGGTATCATATAATTCCTTCACCCCAAAAAGTAAACTAGACAAAACAAGCTCTGGTCTAGATAAGTCACTTTCCCGAAGTTGCGCTCTATAGTAATCTATCTCTGTCGATTTCGCGTCCTTCATAATCGATAAAAACAAATCATCTTTATCTTTAAAATGAGAATAGATGGATTGCTTCTTTAGCCCCACCACCCCTGCAATATCAGCAAGTGACGTACCTTCAAAACCATTATGGGCAAAAAGTGTCAATGCGGCTTGTTTGATTTCTTCTTTTCTCATCTCTTCACTCCTCTCGCGAAAAACTGACGACCGTTCGTAAGTCATTCTCTCACGAAAAAATTTCTTTGTCAATAAAAAAAACCACTCTAGTAAAAGAGTGGATTCCAGGTTTTATTTTTCTTCTAAAAACTCGCTAATCAGTTCATATGTTTCATCTGTAGCTGAAGAGCTGGTTGTCATAAAGCCATGAGGGACTTTTTCAAAACGTTTCGCAAATACTTCTACGCCGGCATCTTTTAATTTCTTCGCGTATGCTTCCCCTTGATCTCTTAGTGGATCAAATTCAGCAGTCGCAAGGAATGTTTTCGGTAGGCCGACTAAGTCCTTGCTACGAATTGGCGCAACGAGTGGATCATATTTACGATCACTTGCATTTGCAATGTATAATTTAAAGAATTTATCTAATGATTCTTTTGTAAGTACGTAGCCTTCTGCAAATTCATCCATTGACGGATAAAGAACCGATGCATCACGACTGAAAATATCCGTTGCTGGATATAGTAAAATTTGAGCGGTGATATTTGGTTTTCCTTTTGCTTTAGCGATTTGTGTAACAACAGTCGCTAAGTTTCCGCCTACGCTATCTCCCGCAACGATAATGTCAGAGGATTTAGCTCGTAAACTAGTACGATGATTTTGTACCCAAAGTAGCGCCGCATAAGCATCTTCCACTGCTGCTGGGAAAGGATTTTCTGGAGCAAGTCGGTAGTCAACAGTGACTACACGAGCACCGGTTGTTTGTACGAGTTTTCTTGCAATCGCATCATGTGTTTGCAGTCCACCTAAAACAAATCCGCCACCATGATAGTAAACGATAATTTCGAAAGGTCCGTCTTCTTCTGGCGTGTAAATCCGAATCGGAATTTTGCCAGCCGGGCCATCAATTTTTTTATTTTCAACATCGCCAATTTCGATAGCTTTTGCAGATGGCAATGCTTTTGTCGCTAGTCTCATATATTTATATCGCGAATCTACGTCGGATAATGGTGAAGTGTTTTTCACAAATTCCTGTGAAGCTTCATCTAAATTCTCAAGTACCTCAGGATTATATTCTTTTTTCCCAACCGCTTTTTTGTAAATAAAGAAAACGATTAATAATGGAAGTAGAATGATCCCAGCAAAACCAATGGCAATCCATTTTATTGTATTTTTCACATTCGCTCAACTCCTTCAATATAACTTCAATAACAAGTATAGCAGTTTTATGAACAGGAACCAATTTATTACTATTTGAAATGATTATTTTTATTTCAAAATGTATTTTTAAGCATAATTATGAATAAATAAAAATAAAAAGGTTGATATCTAAATACATCAGTGTTAATATAAATACAAATGTTTGTATATTTATGAATAGGGGATGTTTACAATGGCGAAAGAAAAAATCGTTTTAGCTTACTCAGGTGGGTTAGATACTTCGGTTGCAATTCAGTGGTTAGTAGAATCAGGTTATGAAGTTATCGCATGTTGTTTAGATGTTGGTGAAGGGAAAAATTTGGATTTTATTAAAGAAAAAGCCATTACGGTTGGAGCAAGCGAGTCCTATACAATTGATGCAAAAGAAGAATTTGCCGAGGACTTTGCGTTAATCGCCCTTCAAGCCCATGCTTATTATGAAGGAAAGTATCCGCTCATTTCCGCGTTAAGCCGTCCGTTAATCGCGAAAAAATTAGTAGAAGTGGCTCGTCAAGAAGGCGCCTCTGCTATCGCTCATGGTTGTACTGGTAAAGGAAATGACCAAGTGCGTTTTGAAGTAGCAATCCATGCTCTTGCACCTGATTTAAAAGTCGTTTCCCCTGTCCGCGATTGGAAATGGTCTAGAGAAGAAGAAATCAATTACGCCAAAGAACATAACATCCCCGTTCCGATTGATTTAGATAACCCCTTCTCGATTGATCAAAACCTTTGGGGCAGAAGTAACGAATGTGGCGTGCTGGAAAACCCATGGACAACGCCGCCAGAAGCAGCTTACGACTTAACAGTGAGCTTAGAAGATACACCTGACACGGCTGATATTATTGAAATTACGTTTGATGCTGGTATTCCGATTTCCCTTAATGGAGAAAATATGAGTCTGGCTAATTTAATCCTTACTTTAAACGAAATCGCCGGCAAACACGGTGTCGGCAGAATTGACCATATCGAAAATCGGTTAGTCGGTATTAAATCACGTGAAGTCTATGAATGCCCCGCTGCAGTCACTTTAATAACTGCACATAAAGAACTGGAAGATTTAACTTTCGTTCGGGAAATTGCGCATTTCAAACCAATCATCGAACAAAAAATCAGTGAAACAATTTACAATGGCCTATGGTTCTCACCTTTAACAGAAGCATTAGTAGCATTCTTAAAATCAACCCAAAAATTCGTTAACGGGACAATCCGGGTGAAATTATTTAAAGGGCATGCCATTGTTGAAGGAAGAAAATCTCCAAATTCGCTTTACGATGAAAACTTAGCGACCTATACTTCTTCCGATACATTTGATCAAGATGCAGCGGTTGGTTTCATCAAGCTTTGGGGACTACCAACGAAAGTGAGCGCAGAAGTCAATTCAAAAGTTACGATAACGACTGAGGTGTAAAAAATGGAAAAATTATGGGGTGGCCGTTTTCAAGGAAAAAGTGAGGCCTGGATTGATGAGTTTGGCGCTTCGATTTCTTTTGACCAAAAAATGGCAAAGGAAGACTTAACGGGAAGTTTGGCACATGTCGCTATGCTTGCCAAATGTGGCATTATTCCGGATTCAGAAGCAGCAGAAATTACGGCCGGTCTGAAAATCCTCCAAGAAAAATTAGCGCTTGGTGAACTGGAATTTAGCACGGTGAATGAAGATATCCATTTGAATATTGAAAAGTTGTTGCACGAGGAAATCGGACCTGTCGCTGGGAAACTTCATACGGCGCGGAGTCGGAATGACCAGGTCGCGACTGACATGCATTTATATTTAAAACAAGCCGTAGCAGAAATCATCCAATCATTAAAACATTTGCGCGTGGTGCTCGTTCAAAAAGCAGAGTTGCATGTTGAAACGATTATGCCTGGTTACACGCATTTACAACACGCCCAGCCCATATCTTTTGCTCATCATTTACTTGCTTATTTTGGAATGTTCACACGGGATTTAGAGCGTTTAGAAGAGAGTGTCAAACGGATTGATATTTCGCCACTTGGTTCTGCTGCGCTGGCTGGAACAACTTTTCCAATTGACCGGGCTTATAGCGCCGAATTGCTTGGCTTTTCTGCTGTTTATGAAAATAGTTTGGACGGCGTGAGCGATCGTGATTTTATCATTGAATTTCTTAGTAATAGTTCTCTTCTAATGATGCATTTATCGCGTTTTTGCGAGGAACTGATACTTTGGACGAGCCATGAATTTCAGTTTGTGGAGTTGACGGATGCATTTTCCACTGGGAGTTCGATTATGCCGCAAAAGAAAAATCCAGATATGGCTGAGTTAATTCGCGGGAAAACCGGCCGAGTGTATGGAAACCTTTTCGGCATGTTAACGGTTTTAAAAGGACTGCCGCTTGCGTATAACAAAGACTTACAAGAAGATAAAGAAGGCATGTTTGATACGCTCGAGACAGTCCAGACGAGCTTAGATATATTTGCCGGGATGATTGAAACGATGAAGGTCCGTACGGAAATAATGGAAAAATCTACCCAAAAAGATTTTTCGAATGCGACTGAACTGGCAGATTACTTGGCGAAAAAAGGCGTTCCTTTTAGAGAAGCGCATGAAATCGTTGGGAAATTGGTGCTAGAATGTACGCAAAATGGGATTTATTTGCAAGATGTGGCGCTGAGTCATTATCAAGCAATCAACCCACTTATAGAAGAAGATATTTATGATGTGCTTTCTTCCAAAACTGCCGTCCAAAAGAGAAATTCTTATGGTGGAACTGGCTTTGATCAAATCAAAGTTGCACTGGCTAACGCGAAAAAAACATTATAAAACTAGCTGGAATGCTCACGGGTGTTCCAGTTTTTTTGTTTATATTTCAAAATAAGTGCCCTACTTGATTTGTCAGAGCACTACTTTTTTTGTTACTATTAAATAGATGTTACCTTTGTGC